>JBCAWW010000066.1:0-12261 GCA_038534415.1 Bacteroidota bacterium
TTTGCTATTTATAACGATTTCCCAAAGTAGATAATTGTCCATGCCCATGATACTTCCAAGATCGTTGCAACTTTTTTTCACCTTCCTAAGCAAGCTTTTAACTCATGACCCGATTACTTACATTATTTCTCTTAGTCGCATTTACCCCACTCTGGGGCCAAATTGAAGCAGCGAAAATCGAAGGCGCAGAGACGCTTTTCGACTTATCGTTCGACGCAGGCGAAAGAGACAGTATGATCAGTAGCTTAGGCTATCAACTCAACGATCTACAAGCCATTCACCGCTACACTCTCGACAATGCGGTCCCTCCCGCGCTCAATTATAGTCCCATTCCCCCTGGTTTTGAAATGGAGGAAAAACAGTTTCCGATCATCTGGACCTTTCCGCAGGAGACCAAAATACCGGCCAAGCGAGAGGCTTTGGCTTTTTACTCTGTGGCAGAGTTGGCCTATTTACTCCAAAGCCGCAAGATCACTTCTACCGAAATCACTCAGATTTATCTAGATCGATTAAAAAAGTTTGGCGACACGCTGCATTGTGTGGTGAGCATTACCGAAGAACTCGCTCTCAAACAGGCAGCCAAAGCAGATCGTGAGATTAAGGCGGGCTTATACCGAGGCCCTTTGCATGGCATTCCATACGGGGTCAAGGACTTGCTTTCGGTCCCGGGATACAAAACAAGCTGGGGAGCTGCTCCTTACAAGGAACAAGACCGTGGCGAAGAAATCTCTACCGTGGTCAAGAAACTAGAAGCCGCCGGTGCGGTATTGGTGGCTAAGCTTAGCATGGGAGCCCTCGCCATGGGCGACGTTTGGTTTGAAGGCATGACCCGCAATCCTTGGGATTTGGAGCAGGGTTCAAGCGGTTCTTCGGCGGGTTCTGCCTCAGCGACGGCGGCTGGATTAGTAGCTTTTTCGATAGGTACAGAAACATGGGGCTCCATCGTTTCTCCCGCTACGCGATGCAGTGTCACGGGCTTGCGGCCTACCTATGGTCGTGTCAGTCGGGCGGGAGCCATGGCTTTGAGTTGGAGTATGGATAAGATTGGACCTATTTGCCGTTCGGCTCAAGGTTGCGCCATGGTTTTTGATGTCATCCGTGGGGAGGATGGGCTCGACCTCACGGTCAACAATGCACCATTTAACTACTATGGCGAAGTAGATCTCAGTCAATTGAAGATCGGCTATTTCAAGTCATATTTTGAGGCAAACTACCGCAATAAAGCAGCAGATTCCGTTAGTCTCACAGTCCTAAAAAGTCTAGGGGCAGACTTGATCCCAGTCGAGTTTGAGACCCAAATCCCCGTTAGTTCTCTCTCAGTGATCTTAACGGCCGAGGCTGCTGCTGCCTTTGACGAACTAACCCGAAGCAATCAAGATAGTCTACTCACTCGCCAGATCAGACAGGCTTGGCCCAATATCTTCCGCGCCGCGCGCTTTATTCCGGCTTCGGACTATATCAATGCTAACCGCATTCGCGCCCAATTGCTTCAAGAATTTGATGCGATGATGCAGGAATATGACCTTATAGTGACCCCTAGTTATGGTGGCAATCAGCTACTTGCGACCAATCTGACGGGTCATCCTTGCGTGGTAGTGCCCAATGGTTTGCAGACTGATGGTCCGCCCGCTAGTATCAGTTTCTTAGGTAATCTATTTGATGAGGCCACCCTCTTGGCTGTGGCAAAAAAGTATCAGGAGGCGACACAATTTGAGGAAGCTCATCCGCGGATGTTTGTGCCTTAGGTTTGGGCTTACTGCTTCGCAGAACGCTTCTCTCGGGAGCTTTCTCACTTAGTTTGAGGATGCTGGCAATACTCACATTGCCTTTCTCGGCACCGCCGAAGGGACTTGACAAAGAAGCGTTCCGCGAAGCGGGAAAACTCCCTTAAAGTTCCCTCCGTGATGATGATAATTTGAGGAGTGCAAGGCAATAGCTTTAAAACATCAAGTTGCCATGCTGAGGCACTCGAAGCAACTCCTAACAGAAGCGTTCCGCGAAGCGGCCCAAACCAAGGCCTCATCGCCAACAATGGACAGGCCCAGGGTATTAGCGCCAGTTTAGGTTATAGCGGTCCTTTGACCAATTGGTGGCGCCTCAATAGCAGCCTCTCTTTTATCTCTGGCAAGCAAGAGTTCAACTTTCAGCAGTCGGTGGAGAAAATCAACTACCAGACTTGGACCCTCTACCTTGCGAATCAAATCCAGCTACCCGCCGATTTTGGCTTTCGTCTGAGCTTCTATGCTTCCTCATCAGTCTACTATCAATTGGATCAAACCTTGCCTTTTGGCTATTTGGACTTTAGCCTTTCAAGGGATTTTTGGGATGACAAATTGCAGCTAAGCTTTAGTGGGCGCGATATCTTCAAGATGGGGCTTACACGACAAGAAAGTAAGTATGGCAATGTCGATTACTTTACTCGCCATGATTGGGACAGTCGTCAGTGGATACTAAATATTTCCTATCAGTTTGGTACAGATGATGCCGAGAGTTGGCACGGGGGACGAAGAACGGCTAATTCTGGCGTACGATCTCGCCTATAAATCTTCGATTCTGGTCAATTTTAGGATATTTTACTCAAAATTATCCTTAGATTGTAGGTCCAAAATAATTTGGGGAGTTGGTAGAGAGTTAGACCATGAAATCGGGACGTTATCTTACAGTTTGGGCCTTGTCATTATTTGCTTGGGGCTGGCCAATAATTGGGCCTAGTCCACAAGCGGTAGATCCCGAATTACAGATTGAAGAATTTCAGATTCAACTAGCTGCCAATTGCTATCAGGTCATTCAAGATAGCAGCTTATACACCCAAGGCTGGGACAAGCTAGTGCAGCCCTTGTTTTGGCGCGAGGCAATGCAGCTTCCGCCCGATACAGTCCTAGTCAATGTAGCTAAGACAAGACAGATCGTTGAGATCCTAAATCTTTATGAGTACCGCGCCCGTGGCGAACGCAAGCAAAAGGCTTACGAAGACAGCCTCAGGACAGTATATGGTTTGGGCAAAAAAGATGAAATCTTTTTTACAACGGGTCGCAATCACTTTTATCGTTTTCAGGAGATGCTGGGGCCAATAGACAAAGCCATCCCCGTATTTATCAAAGAGCAAACTGATCCTTGGTATGCGCAAGCCATCCTACTGATCGAAAGTCCCGGAAGGCTACAATACAGCACAGATGGTGCATATGGAGCCTTTCAATTGATGAAGGGCGTAGCCAAAGACATGGGACTTACGGTCAATGAACAAGTTGATGAGCGAGAAGATTTCGAAAAAGCGGCAGCGGCAGCAGCTCGCTTACTCCGGACCACCTGTATCCCCAAGGCGCGCAAGCTGTGTGAAGATTGGAAACTCAGCTATAAAGAAACGGATCTCTGGTTTAGACTGCTAACCATGCATATTTATCACGCTGGCATTGGCAACGTCAAAAGAGTAGTAAAAAGGATCAAACCTAAAGAGGGAGGCCAAGCATTAATCACTAAAATGTGGCAAACCAAAGGGAGACGTTTTGGCAACGCCTCCCAAAATTATTCTCAGATTATTTTGGCCTGCTTTATGGAGTTAGATGCATTGCTGCAAACGGAGGGCATCATCTGTCCAGATTTAGACGCGAAACCCAAAGATCCAGATACTAGCCCAGTACCGCTCGATGCGGTTTAAGGGCTAAAATCTCCATTTGCATCTAGTTTGATAAGGGCCATCGTGCCCGAAGGGCCAAACCCCATCGTTCCCCCGACCACATACCCTTCAACCTCGCCCAAGCTAGTAATGGCACTGATTGATGCGGGTACATCGTAACCGGAATCACCGATGTAAACAGGCCAATCTTGCGGATCAGAAAGGCCACCCGATGGCTCAATTTTTTGGATCATATAGTCATAGGAAGTCCTAAATTTGGTAGAATCTGTAGAAGGTTGATCGAGGAAAAGCCTGTCAGCAACACTCGCAACGATGAAACCACCGTCAGGCAATCTGTCAAAATCGGTCGCAAAGGCTAAAGAGCCTTCAGTAGCGCCGAACTCGGCAAAAACTTCAGCCTGGAGCGAGGCTCGATCCAATCTATAAATACGCGCTACAGTCTGGCTTACAGGGTTTTCAGTATCGTCTTCTACCGTTACCAAAACGAATATATCCTGCCCTTCAATTTGCATTTCAACGGCATCAAGATACCCACTGCCCATCTTTTTTGTAGCTAGCTCATTGCCATCATTATCTAGGATAAATAGATGAGCACTAAAATCGAAACTCACCTTATTTTCGAAACTAGACATCAATAAGGCATAACCTCCACCGGGTAAAGCCTCTACGACGGCCGGATACTCATCCTGAGCTTGAAAATCGTATTGGCGCTCCCATTCCTGCTCAAAGTTTGCGTTTAGCTTTACCAACCAAGCGTCTCGTCCATTCGCATCTCTTTCTACATGACCTAGCACCAAAAAGCCACCATCCGGAGTGGTGATCATATCGTAAGCGGTAGCACTAAAATCAATTGGGTTGACGTAGTAAAAATCGGTTTCAGGATCGGGTATTTGGCCTTCTTTTACATCCACGATAAGGATACGGTTGCTTTGAATATTGGCATCAGGCAAGGGGCTCACATTGGCGAGGGCGCACCAGCGCTTGTCAGAGGCCGCGATGATATCGACTCCTTCCATTTGGTACATTTTGAGATATCCAGTCAAACCTGTGTTGTTTGTGCTATCTATAGTAACTGACATTTGCCACTGTAGATTACCATTGACATCGGTATGGGCAATGTACATGTCATAATAATTGAGGCTTGCATTATTGACTTTGTTTGGGGACTCTTGACCATAAGAACCTATCAAGGTGTAATTACCCGTGGAAGGTTGAAAAATCATATCCCGTCCTTCGCTATCACGAGTGCCCCCAAATAGCTTGACAAAACCCGTAGCTTGTGGGGTAGGAAACAGGCTAAGGTCTCCCCCACAGGCCGTAAGTCCTAAACAGCCAATACATAGGAGAATTAACAGTTTTGATTGCTTTTTCATTGTAATTCAGCTTGCGATTTTAACGGATGCGAGGATTGTATAAAATGTGTTTCAAACCAATGTTTAGCTGTGGGGAGATTTGGATAAAATCATCATCTACATAGCCAAAAGTGTAAACCAGCTGATCATTGCTGTATCGGTTGGTAGCATTGACGAGATTGCGGCTAAACCACATCCACTCCATACCAAAGTTGAGGTAATTATGGCCTAGTTTGATTTGTAACCCACCTCCTAGCCTAGCGGATAAATTGAAGCGAGTGCGAAGGGGAAATTCAGCAATAATGTTTTCTTCAAAAGTGGTAATCTGTTCTATCCGCTTTTCAAATAATTTGTCATTGCCTTCTTCTAGGACCGAAATACTCCTTTGCAGTTGTTTTAGTTTGGAGTCAATCAAATAATGTCCCGTTATACCAAAGGAAACGTAAGGCACTAGCTTGTCCTTACGATTTTGCATGAAGTTGTAATGAAAACTGATCGGTAGATCTAACCAGTGCTGGCGTTCATCGAAGGTGAGCTCAAAAGAAATGATTTCGACTCCAGTATCAAATCCAAAGCTAGATTCAGCATCAAAATAGGGCACACTCTCTTGTTGACCATAGCTACGATAAGCATAAAGGAGTCCGACCGAATAGGACCAATTCTTAGGGAGAGATTTTTCCCATAAGAAGCCTAATTGAGTGCCTAACTTGGGATAATTGATTAGGTCCTGCGAGCCTTGAAAACCAATCGAATAAGCGTTCCCCTGCAAGGGAAAAGTCAGATTTGTCCCCGTGCGAAACTCCAATATCCCAATCGGATCCGTATCAAAACCTTGGTGGAGGTTTTCAAACTCGATGGGATCCGTCTCGACAATGGGATATTCAGGATCATGGCTAAAGAGGGCCTGCATCAAATCTTCTGCAGCCTGCAACTCATCGCGGTAAAGATGAACCAGGATCAGCACCTTGTAAGCCCTTGATTTTTCTTCAAATGAGAGATTCTTATCAATACAAGCTGGTAAATCGAGCGCGACCACTTCTGTAAATAGACCCGAATTATATCTTTCGTAGGCTTCATCAATTTTTTGGCTACAATCAGATTGGGCGATGGTAATTTGAGGGAGTAGGAGGCATAGTAAGCAAGCTACTAGCGTATATGTAGTTTTAGGGATTTTCATTATTTCAGGCTGTTTTAGGGGCATTCTTGTTGTTCAGATATTTTGAGCTGTGGGATGTAGCGTTTCCATTCGTTGGCACTCAATTTTCGGGCTTGGATACCGCAGAGCGCATTTTCCATCCGTTCAGGCTGGGTAGGCCAACGTTTGATTTCGCCATTACGACACCCCGCTACGATCGATTCTCCATCTGGAGAAAAGGCAAGCGACATGATCCAATCAGGCTGATCGGTCATCACGATAGGGAGGCTCGAAGTTTGCGCTAAATTCCATAGACGGATCGTCTTATCTCGACTGGCAGAAGCGAGCTGGGAACTATTGGGATGAAAAGCTAGACCGGTGATTTCGCCTTTATGACGACTAAGCTTATACTTGATCGTACGGCTCGCAAGATCGAGTACAAATACCCCACCTGACTGATCGCCATAGGCCAAATACTGGCCATCGGGACTGAAACAAACTCGGGTAATAGGGGAGTTATTGCTACGCTTGATAGGAAAACGGACCAAATTATCTCCTGTTTGATCAAAGCCAATACTGAGATCCCAGAGATAGAAAAGTCCTTTGGCATCCACGCCAGCCAGATAGCTATCATCGGCACTAATCGCCAAATCGTAGATTTTGCCAGCCAGCGTATCGAGCGTTTGGCCGCCTGCTCCACTATAATCCAATAGACGCAGGAGACGATCTTCGCCAGTAGAGATAAAACCGTTTAGCGCCTCAGCGAACACCATGTCGTAGGTCGTACCTTGATGTAGTTTCACCTTTTGGCCTGAAGCTCCTACTTTGCGGTCGAGGCTCGAAACGGCTATAATTTGTCCATTATCCCCCGCGAGAGCGATTTCACCATTGGGGCTTAAGGCTATGGTACGGGTAAGACTAGCGCTCCGGTTTTGATTGGCGCCAGCGGCAGTAATGATCTCTCCATTCCAATCCCAGCGGACCAGTTGGCCTCTACTATCTACTGAATAGAGGTAAGTCTTGCCGTTAGCCTTTTGAAAATCCAGTGAGCGAACCGCATCCTTATGCCTATTGGCAGGATCGGCGGTGAGTAATTTGTTAAAGTCGCGGCCTTGCCAATTGCGGAGGGCATAGTACATCCCATTATAAATGTCTGTGTTTTGCGGTGGGCCATCGTTTTGGGTGTAAAGCAGATACGCTTGCATAGCTAGGCCCGCTCTGATGGTGTCGTTTTCTACTTGTTGGGATTTGATCGCCATGGCACGGGCGGCGTTGAGATTGGCTTCGCGTCGGGCTTCGGCTTCACTTTTGACGGCCCGCTTTTCGTTGGCGGAGGCAATCTCCGATTGACGCTTGGCTTCTGCTTCGTTTTCTTCGGCTATTAATCGTTGCTCATCTGCTCTGTTTTTTTGAAATAGCGCTTGCAGATAATTTTGCTCCGCAATACCTTTTTGTTCATCAGCGATGGCTCTTTGTTCTCTAGCGACACGTGCGCTGTCTTCAGCGCGCCTTTTCTCTATAATGGCGAGAGCTGCCTTTTCTTTGGCAATCGCTTCTTGTTCTTTAGCAATAAATCCTTGCCTTTTTGCCTCAATCGCTTTTCTATTTGCACGTTCTGCTTCTGTCTGAGCCCTAGACCTTTGGATCAAAGCAAAAACCCCAAATAGTAGAATCACCGCTGCAGCGATCATAGCTCCTACCCTTACACGACGACGATTGCGCAATTCTTTGGTGCGACGAACACGGCTCGCTTCTACCAATCGGGTTTCTGTTTCATTCCAGTTTTGCATGCCGAGCACCCCTGCCTCCACGATTTCCAGATCAGTTTGATCGAGGGTGGTGCCTGCATCATTTTCATACTCCACGACTTTATTTTCGAGGATGCGCGCGGCTCTTTGGCCCGGTCGATCGGAGTTTCTAAAGCGTTGCTGAACGAGAGGGGCCAAGGTATCATGCGCTAGGGCAGTCATTTCATAGCCAGCGTCCGATAAGAGATAGAGGGATTTAAACTTTAAGATTAGAGAATCTATGTCCTCCAAACGATGCGCATATCTTTCTTTGATATCGCTTCGCGGAACGCTTGCCGCTGTACCCAGGGCCGTAGTGTGAAAGTAAAGTAGATCCAAGGCAAAGCCAGATTCGACTATTTCTGGATTTTCGCTAGCCAATAACTCTAGCTGCTGATCCAAGAAGTCTCCCATCAAGATCCCCTCGCGCTTGAGGTTTTGATACATCGACAAACTAAAGGCACGATACTCATCTGGCTCCACCAGTTTCCACATTTTGGTGAGCAGGATTTGCAATACCGGTGCAATGGGTGAGTCTTTGTCTTCGAGCAAATCATCCGCAATCACGCTGGGCAATTCGCTGTCAACGCTGAGTCGATACTGGTTTTTGAGGCGCTCATGCTGGGTCAATCCAGTGATGACCTCCATGATGTCTTTTTTGTCCAGATGCTTGAGGAACAGACCTTCACGAGGAATTTGAAACTTCTTGAACAACTCCTCTATCTCAGGATTGTATTCTTTACGATAACTGAGGATGAGTTTGCCCTGAGGCATTTCACGAGGATTATGAAAAATATCTTTGATCTCGGTGAGTAAGTCTTCCAACTCCTCAGGCTGATCGAGGATTGGCTGGGTATAGGTCTCTTCGACTTGATCGAGTAGGATCACCAAAGGTTTACCCGCCATCTCTTCAATCGCTTTCCAAGCTTGTAACGGCGTCTGAATGCGTTCTAGATTTAAGCGTTCGACAGCGTCGGAACTAGGAGCAGCATCGATTTCTAAGACCTCAACCGGAGGCGCGTACAAACTTTCTTGGAGCTGAGTCAATACGCCCTCTAGGGCATCACGACTATTAGGGTCAAGATTACGGGCGATTTCGGAAATCTTTTGCAGCCGCGAGGCCTCTGACTCTATCGCAGCTCTTTGCTTTGGATCCAATATTTGACGTAAGCGATCACTATCTGCAATCTTACTCCCAGACTGAGCGAGGGCTTCCATGAGCGTAGCTTTGAGGCCAAGCGTTCGGCTACGCCGGATATAAACCACCTCCGCACTCTGCTCTAAACGAGGCAAAAGGCCGGCATCTAGCATAGACGATTTTCCCACTCCAGATTGCCCATAAAAGAGTATCACAGGTGCTGAGGTCTTACTGGTAGCTCGATCATACAAATCTCGAATATAGTAGGACCGGCCAAAGAGAATTTCTGCATGCGCCTTTTCATAGCGTTCCAAATAGCGAAATGGTTGATCGGGCAAGTGCATAGGAGGCAGCTCAGGCAAACCAAAGAGCGGATTATCCACTTCGAGCGGGAGATTCCAATCTAAAATAATCTCTGCCCCCTCCTTGGTGTAAAGGTCCCAAGGAAAAAATTCGGGTTCATCTTGGAGAGCATCCGAAAAGAGGTTGCGGGAGATTCCCCCGCCTTCGACCATTTTGACCTCGTCTTCGGCTTCCTTCCAAGCCCGCTCTATGCTAGCCCCATTGGCGAGGCTACTATAGAAGCGAGCAGCCAATTGCGTAGCGATATTATCGGCCACACTATGCGAAGTACCAATTACAGCGGGAATTCCGGCCTCCGTCAATTCAATAGACTGTTGCTGAGTAGAACAACCATTGAGAAAAATGAGTTTTAGCCCTTTTTGACGGGCAAAGAAGGAAACGAGGCCTTCGCCTTTGGCAATTTGGTTGCTACCTTCAAGCGTTTCTAAGAGTAATTGATACCCATCAGCATGACCTGCATAGTGAAAGATCGCAATTCGATCTTTGTAGCGGGCCTTTTGAAAGGTATTGATGATAGATTTGATGGTGGCATTGGACTCCACGATGACTTCACAAAGTCCGGCGTCTTGGGCGGGTTCGAGGGCTTCTTTGAGGAGCGCTTGTTCTTTAGGGAGTGCACGTAAATAACGGCTTTCGCTTTCCTTCTCATTGGCAAATGCAAGGAAAACTACGGGTTTATGGGCGTTCATGTATCCAATCAATAGCAAAAGATTAGAAACCGCTAGGGTAAAAACACCTGAATTTGAAGGGTATAAGTCCTGTAATCTTGCTTTTACTTCCGTTCGAGTCGGGAAATCATCATTGAAACAAATATTTTGCGAGTTCGAAGCAGTCAGTTTGGGGGTTTGCAGCTTTCTAGCTTTCTTTAGTGTGTTTTAGGCGAATCAAACGTCTTTATAGCCGATTCTCTATTTCTATTTTATGCCATTGATCAAACCTCAGACGCCTGTTATTTTTCTCGCCTACGCCAACGAAAGAACCCAAGATGGATTTTTGCGGCAACTAACTCGCGAGCTCAAAGAGGTAATGCTAGCTTTAGAAACAGCGGTTCAGAAAGATCGCAGCTATCTAAAAATCGTACCGGCAGCGACGCAGGAAGAAATCGCAGATGTATTTCAAGATGAATGGTATGAAAAACGCATAGAGGTCTTTCATTATGGAGGGCATGCGGATGAGGATGAACTTTGGCTAGAATATCAAGATGGGGGAAATAAGTCTTTTTTCTCCTTAGGTCTTGCCCGCTTTTTGGGCAGTCAGCAGGGCATCAAATTGGTATTTCTCAATGCTTGTGCGACCAAGGAACATGCCCAGCTCCTCATGGATGCAGGCATCCCGGCAGTCATTGCGACCTCTCGTAAGATCGGCGATAATCGAGCGCGGCGGTTTGCTAAGTACTTTTATCAAGGGATTGCGGCTGGTTCGAGTATAGACGAAGCGTTCGGCGAAGCCGAAGGTCTGATACTGGGAGAAGAAGGACCAGATGTTTTCACCAAAAACAATACCCGAAGCTTGTTTTGGGATGATGTGGATGCCGATGCAAAATTTGACTTTCCTTGGCGTCTTTTTATCAAAGAAGGGGCAGAATTGGTCATTGCGGAGTGGCGTTTATTCTATGAAAAAAAGCCAGATGAGCAGAAAGGCCAAGTTGAAGCAGAAGCCTTTGTTGGACAAACGCTCAACAATACTTACGAGATCCTTGAGCTATTGGGAGAAGGTAGTCTAGGGGGCGTCTATCGGGCCCGGCATTTGGCCCTCAATGAGGAACGAGCCATCAAAATCACCCATAGAGTACTCTCGGGCTATGAGCAACTCAAAAACATTATCCTAGCGGGCGTCAAAGGCTTGGGAGCCATTCAACATCCCAATGTGGTTCGCTTTTATGATGCTGGGGAGGTCAAACTCTTTGGCGAGAAAAGAATATTCATGGTGATGGAATTGGTCAAGGGGACTCGGCTTGATAAAATTGGTTTTACCACTATCCTTTATAAAAAGTCCCAACTAAAAGCTTTCTTAGATTTGACCCTTGAACTATGTGGCGGTTTTGTAGCCGCACATAGTACTCGCTATGAAGATTCGAATGGGGTAGCAAGAGAAGGGATTGTTCATGGTAACGTTAAGCCTCGTAAGATTTTGTTTACCGATGAGGGAATCCCCAAAATAATTGACTTTCTTTTTGCAGATCTTACACGAAACCCCGATATCAAACTAGATATACCGGCCAGTGTTAGAGATAAAAAGCGCTCTGAACGCCCCGAAGATTACTTCCCGCCCGAGGTAGTTTCAGGTCGGACTGGTGTCAATAAGCTCTCCGATATTTTCGGTATGGGGGCTGTATTTTTTGAGGTAGTTAGTGGCCAGAAAAAAGGGGACTTCCAGTTTGAAACAGAGGAGGATGTGCATGCCGTTATTCGCAGGACTGTACCTTTTTTTCCAAAGAGTCTGAGTCAAGTCATGTATAAAGCTACCCGCTCCAATCCACAAGATCGCTATCACACGGTGGACGAAATGCAACAAGACATCCTTGAGGTCTCTTCCTTTAGCCAAAAGATCTGGTACAATTTTATCAAAAAGATCTGGTACCGAATCAGACGCAAATAAGCCCAATTTCTTACCTGAGTTTAGACCATGAAAGTATCATGGCATTATCGCCTGCTTTATCAGAAGGGACCATCTTACTTTTGGAATATTACTGAGATCCGGCACAAACGACAACTTGAAAGGTCAGGAATCAGCGAACTTTGACATTGGGATATCTTATTGATGATCAAACCATTGGGTTTTCACAATATTTCAAATCTGCAAAATGCGGCTACAAAAATCGGCTATTTAAATCATTGCTTTGCCATTTGCGA
>JBCAWW010000067.1:0-12163 GCA_038534415.1 Bacteroidota bacterium
TATAATTTGGTTATTTGATTTAACTAAACAGTTAAATTAGTTGGTCAGTATGCCAGAAGCGATAGAGACGAAGGAGAAAATCATTGAGGCCGCACGTGAAATTTTTACCCAAAAAGGCTTGGCAGGGGCACGTATGAAGGAGATTGCGGAAAAGGCGGAAATCAATCAGGCGCTCTTGCATTATCATTTCAAGACCAAGCAGGCCTTATTTGATGTGGTATTTCAACGGCAGGCTTTTAAGATGTTTAGTGTGATTCGCAATGTGGTATTTTCTGATAAAGAGCCACTTGATAAAATAGATGACCTGGTTTCGGGAGAGCATGAGGCGATGAAGGATTTTCCTACGCTGCCACTTTTTGTACTCTATGAGAGTATGCAAAACCCAGATTTGATCACCGAATTTACTAAGGACAAACCCCTTGCGATGCTGATACAGAAGTTTATGGGAGAGTTTCAAACTGCTATCGATGAGGGCAAAATAAGAAATGTGGATCCCCGACACATAGTCGTCAATACAATGTCGATGATTCTCTACCCGATGATCGCTAAGCCTTTGCTTAAAATTTTGCTCAATGTGGATGATGCTGGCTTTGACGAATTTATTGCTGAGAGAAGTCAGCTGGTAGCCGAGTTTATCCACGCTGCCCTAAAACCAGAAGATTAGAAATTTTTTTACCCCTTAATTAACCAAACAGTTAAACTGTATGATAAGGATGATTCAAAACTACATGCTACTCATAATCAGCTTCTTGCTGATAATGAGTGTACAGGCCCAGAGTCCTCCGAGCCTAAGTTTGGAGGATTGCTATGCCCTCGCGCGAGAAAATCACCCCCAAGCCAAGGAGGCGCCATTGATCAATCAGGCAACGGCCTTGAGACTGCAAAACCTCCGCACCCAATGGTGGCCCAAAGTGGCGCTTTATGGGCAGGCAACCCTACAATCGGAAGTTACCTCTCTGCCCATCGAATTGCCCGGTATCGAGATTGAAACCTTGGCAAAGGATCAATACAAACTTTACGCGGAAGTCAATCAGACGCTCTACGATGGTGGCGCCAATCGGGTCCAAAGAGAATTGCAAACCCTACAACAGGCCGTTGAAAGTCAGGCGCTTGAAGTCAAACTTTTTCAGGTCCGTGAGGGGATTGATCAAGCCTTTTTTGGTATCCTACTCCTCGATGAACAACTCGCTCAGCTCGATTTGTTGGAGAAGGATCTCATCACCGCTCAGGAAAAGACTCAAGCGGCCATCGACAACGGCCTGGCATTTCAGTCTCAAAAGGATATCCTGCAAGCAGAACGATTAAAACTCAAACAGCGACGTATTGAGATCAATGCCGCTAAGCAAGCCTATGTGGCTCTGCTGGCCCGTATGACCGGACAAGAAATTAGTCCTCAAACTCAATTTACAAGACCTAGCAGTTCGCTTGAACCAAGTGCGAGCCTCAGTCTCGATCGGCCTGAGTTGGCGCTTTTTCAAAAGCAGAGCAAACTGATCAGCGCGCAGAGCCAAATGCTCGAAGTCCGCAAAATGCCTAAAGCGGGACTGTTCGTGCAGGGAGGCTATGGGCGTCCGGCGCTCAACTTCCTTTCCAATGCCTTCACCCCTTATGCCATAGGGGGCGTGCGAGTGAGTTGGGACCTCAATAGTTTCTACACCCAGAAAAATGATCTACAACTGATCGACATCCAGCGTCAACAACTCAGTGTGCAGGAAGCAAGCTTTCGCTATCAAATCGATCTACAGGCCGTTGGGCAAACGGAGGAAATCCGCAAACTCAAAGCCTTATTGGCCACAGATCAGGAGATTATTGATCTCAGAGAAAAAATCCAAAAGACTTCCCAAGCCCAGCTTGAAAACGGTGTCCTCACCGCTAATGACTACGTCCGCGAACTCAATGCCGCCGATCAGGCACGGCAAAACCAAATCATTCACCAGACGCAATTGCTGCTAGCCCAGTATCAGCTCAAAAGCCTCTACAACAATTAATCCCATGCTAAAATATAGTTTTCCGCTGCTCGCAAGCCTATTGGTTTTGGCCTGCCAGTCTCCAACGCTTACCTATGATGCCTCCGGTACTTTTGAAGCAGAAGAGGTGATCATTTCGGCTGAGGCAAATGGCAAAATTCTTGCCTTGGACTTGGAAGAAGGGAAAGAATTACAAGCTGGAGCAATCATTGGTCATATTGATTCGATCCAACTAGTATTACAAAAAAAACAGGTAGAAGCCTCGATAGGGGCGATTCTTAGTCGCCGTCCAGATATTGCTTCTCAGTTGGCAGGGATCGAAACCCAAATCGAAACCGCCAAACAAGAAAGAAGCCGAGTAGAAAAACTGCTTGCCGCCGAAGCCGCTACTCCCAAACAATTAGATGATCTCAATGCGCAAATCCGCGTGCTCGAAAAGCAGCTTTCCGCTCAGCGTTCGGCTTTAGCCACCACCACAAGAAGTCTCAGCTCAGAAACTCGACCTTTAGCGGTACAACTTGAGCAGTTAGATGATCAATTGCGCCGTACCAAGATTATCAACCCGCTTCCCGGAACGGTGCTCACCCAATATGCTCGGGCCCATGAAATGACTGGCGCAGGCAAACCCATCTATAAAATTGCGGACCTAAGGAGCCTCAACCTAAGGGCTTATATCAGTGGTACACAATTGCCCGAAGTTGCCCTTGGACAAGCGGTCAAAGTGCTGGTCGACAATGGAGAGGGAGGCTACAAAGATTATGAAGGGAAGATTAGCTGGATTGCCGCCCAAGCAGAGTTTACTCCCAAGACAATTCAGACTCAGGACGAGCGTTCGAACTTGGTTTATGCGATAAAGATTCGCGTACCCAATGATGGCTATTTGAAGATAGGTATGTACGCTGAAGTAGTGCTCTAACCATGAATGCAATCGAAATCCAAGATATTGTCAAGACCTACGACAAAGGCAGCGTTTCTGCTTTGAAGGAGGTGAACTTTGAGGTCCGCCAAGGCGAACTCTTTGGTCTCATCGGACCAGATGGGGCCGGCAAAACGAGCCTCTTTCGGATTCTGACAACGGTATTGTTGGCGGATAGGGGGCAAGCAAGGGTCGATGGGCTGGATGTGGTCAAAGACTACAAAGCGATCCGGCAAAGGGTAGGCTATATGCCCGGTCGATTTTCGCTCTATCAAGACTTATCGGTAGAAGAAAACCTCAATTTCTTTGCTTCTATTTTCAAAACGACCGTCGCCGAAAACTATGATCTCATCAAGGATATCTATGTTCAGTTGGAGCCCTTCAAAAAACGCAAAGCAGGCGCGCTTTCAGGCGGTATGAAGCAAAAGTTGGCCTTATGCTGCGCGCTAGTGCATAAGCCTACGGTCTTGTTTCTCGACGAACCCACTACGGGTGTAGATCCCGTATCTCGCAAGGAGTTTTGGGGCATGCTCAAAAACCTCAAAGCGCAGGGTATCAGCATATTGGTTTCGACTCCTTATATGGATGAGGCGAGCCTTTGCGACCGGATTGCCTTGATTCAGGATGGCCAGATCTTGTCTATTGATACCCCAGAAGGCGTGATTGCGGATTATCAAAAACCGCTTTGGTCCGTGCAAGGGCCCAATATGTATCAGCTTTTGTTAGATCTACGTGATTACCGTTTCACGGAACGCTGCTACGCATTTGGCGAAAGCCATCACCTAACTCTTTCTGACGATACTCAAGCTGGAGAGCAAGAGATAGAAGCGTTCCTCGAAGAGAGAAACCACCGAGAGACTCAAATCGCCCTGATCACCCCTACCATAGAAGACTGTTTTATGGCGCTAATGCGAGACTAAGATGAAAGATATTGTAATCAAGACCCATAAGCTGACCAAGAAGTTTGGCGATTTTGTAGCGACCAATGAGGTGACCTTTGAAGTCGAACGCGGAGAAATCTTTGGCTTCCTCGGAGCCAATGGGGCTGGCAAAACGACCGCCATGAAAATGCTCTCTGGCCTACTCAAACCCTCTTATGGCGAGGCTACGGTCGCAGGCTTTGATGTATATCGAGAGACGGAAAAGATCAAGCAAAATATCGGCTATATGAGTCAAAAATTTTCGCTCTACGAAGACTTGACCGTAGAAGAAAACATTCGCTTTTATGGCGGTATCTATGGCTTGAGCAATCGGCAAATCAAGGAAAAATCCAGCGCGCTCCTCAATCGTCTCAACCTCATGCGAGATGCCAAAACCCTAGTGGCCTCCTTACCCCTAGGCTGGAAGCAAAAGCTCTCCTTTTCTATTGCCATCCAACACGAACCCACCATCGTCTTTCTCGATGAACCTACTGGTGGCGTGGATCCGGTTACGCGGCGGCAGTTTTGGGACATGATTTATGAAGCGGCTGCTAGTGGGATTACGGTATTTGTGACGACCCACTATATGGACGAGGCCGAATATTGCGACCGAGTCTCCATCATGGTCGATGGTGTGATCGAAGCCTTAGACAGCCCCACAGGCCTGAAGGCGAAGTTTGCGGCCCAAAATATGGACGAAGTTTTCCATCAATTAGCGCGCGGCGCAAAACGGGGCGACTAAGCAAGCCCTTTGCTTTAAGATTGTAGAAGGACATTGAAAAAATCATCATGCGTTTTCTCACATTCATCAAAAAAGAGTTTTATCACATCCTGCGAGATCGGCGTACGCTCTTGATCTTGTTTGGGATGCCCATAGCTCAGATTTTACTCTTTGGCTTTGCTTTGACCAATGAGGTAAAAAATGCAAAGCTAGCCGTTTGGGACCAAGCCGCTGATGCCCAAAGTCAAAAGATCGTGCAGGCCTTGGCCGCTAGTCAATACTTTGAACTCAGCCATCAGATAGGCTCCGAACAGGAATTAGAACCTGTTTTTAGCTCCAACGAGGCAGGTTTGATCGTGATCATTCCTCCCTCTGTGGATGAGCAGCTTGCGCATAATCACGCCGCAAAAATCCAACTCATCGCGGATGCCAGTAACCCCAATATTGCGACCACCTTGGTCAATTATGCGTCGGCTATTATTCAGACCCATAGCAATACCCAGCGCATCGCCCAAAGGCCGCCCTATCAAATCGGCGTAGAAACGCGCATGCTTTACAACCCCCAGCAAAACGATGCTTACAACTTCGTACCAGGCGTTATGGCCATGGTGTTGATGCTCGTCAGTGCGATGATGACCTCGATTGCGATCGTCAGAGAAAAGGAAATGGGGACTATGGAAGTCTTATTGGTTTCGCCCATGAAACCCATCCAAATCATTTTGGCCAAGGCGGTGCCTTATCTTGTCTTATCTCTGGTCAATGTGCTTACCATCCTCTTATTGAGTGTTTACGTCTTGGATGTGCCGATCAATGGGAGTATCCCCCTTTTGATAGCAGAGTCGATTGTGTTTATCATCACCTCGCTCTCCTTAGGATTGCTGATTTCTTCGATTACAGAGTCCCAGCAAACTGCCATGCTGATTTCTATGATGGGCTTGATGCTGCCGACTATCCTTTTTAGCGGCTTTCTCTTTCCCATCGAAAATATGCCGCTTCCCTTGCAAGTGATTTCCAATGCGATTCCTGCCAAGTGGTTTTACCTCATCGTCAAAGGCGTAATGATCAAAGGCCTCAGCTTTGCTGGGATCTGGAAAGAGACGCTGATTCTCGGTGGCATGACCCTCTTTTTGCTAACTGTCAGTTTGGCCAAATTTAAAATCCGACTCGCATGAGAACGCTCCGATTCCTATTACAAAAAGAGTTTAAGCAGATCTTTCGTGATCCAGCTATACTAAGGCTGATTTTCATCATGCCTGCCATCCAGCTGCTCCTAATGCCGCTGGCGGCAGATTTTGAAGTCAAAAACGTCAACGTTGCCATCGTGGATCAAGACCATAGTGCCTATACCCAGCGCATGACCGAGGCCTTCTCCCAATCTGCCTATTTCAATCTGGTGGGATATTTTGGCAGTTATGAAGCAGCACTTTCACAAATCGAATCCGACGAGGCCGATCTGATTATACAATTCCCCCTAGGCTTTGAAGAAAAGTTGATTCGTGAAAACCATAATACTGTTTTCATGGCAGTCAATGCGATCAATGGCGTCAAAGCCAATTTAGGTAGTGCCTATGCGACGCGGGTGATGCAAGGCTTTAGCCAAGATATCCGCGCTGAATGGATCACAATGCCTCGCTTTGGTCCCCAAGCTCAACTCCAGATTGAGTCCTCAAACTGGTACAATCCCACGATGAATTTTCAGATTTTTATGGTGCCGGGCATCCTCGCCATTTTGATGACCATGATTGGAGCCTTTTTAGCCGCCCTCAATATTGTCAAAGAAAAAGAAGTTGGGACCATCGAGCAGCTCAATGTAACCCCCATCCGCAAACATCATTTTATCCTGGGCAAACTGATTCCCTTTTGGATCCTTGGCTTGGTGATATTTACGATCGGTCTTGGGATTTCTTATGTCGCTTATGGCCTCTTTCCACTAGGCAATTTGGGACTGCTTTATGGCTTCACTTCGGTATTTTTGATCACCATCCTTGGCTTTGGCCTTTTGATCTCGACTCTCGCTGATACGCAGCAGCAGGCGATGTTTATTGCCTTCTTTTTTATGCTGATTTTCATCCTCTTGAGCGGTTTGTTTACCTCACTCGACAGCATGCCTGACTGGGCCCAAATCATCGCGCGCATGAGTCCTGTAACCTATTTTGTAGAGACGCTACGGATGATCGTACTCAAAGGCAGTAGCTTTCAAGATGTACAATACAATCTCATGCTTGTTGCTGGTATGGGGGTGCTGCTCAATGGGCTTGCCATCTGGAATTATCGCAAAACCAATTAAGGACCTCCCCTTCGATCCCGTTTTCGGGATTGGGATCGTGTCAAGCTAAGGGTAAATGCCTTGTTTTCTGCTTCGCAGAACGCTCAGTCAAACCCATAGGCAGCAAAAAATCATTGTTGAAAAACTGTTGATTATAATTATAAGATTTCTATAACCATTATTTATAAATGCCGTTAATGGGGTATTGAGGTTTAAACATTGAAAAAATGGAAAAAATATTATTCTCCCCCTTTGAACTCGGCAATATAAAATTGAAAAATCGAGTGGTCATGGCTCCTCTCACCCGAACCCGCGCCCTTGGCAACATCCCTAATGAGCTGATGGCAGAGTATTATGCTCAAAGAGCAGAGGCTGGCTTGATTATCACCGAGGGCACTTCGCCTTCACCCAACGGCCTCGGCTATCCCAATATTCCGGGTATTTTTAGCGAAGCTCAGGTCTCAGGCTGGCGCAAGGTAACTGAGGCAGTCCATCAAAAAGGTGGACGCATCTTTGTCCAAGTCATGCATACAGGGCGTGTTTCGCATCCCGACAATTTGCCCGAAGGTGGACGAGTTTTAGCTCCCTCAGCCGTACCTTCCGGCGTTGAGATGTATACCCTCAAGGGTAATAAAGAAGTGCTCCCAACTCCGGAAGCAATGAGCCCAGCAGATATCGACGCAGCCATCGAAGAATATGTGCAAGCTGCTAAAAACGCAGTAGCAGCTGGTTTTGATGGCGTCGAACTCCACGGTGCCAACGGCTACCTAATCGAGCAGTTTATCCATCCACATACCAATCAGCGCGAGGATGCGTTCGGCGGTAGCCTAGAAAAAAGAGCCCACTTTGCCCTAAGCGTTGCCCGTAGGGTAGTGGAGGCAATTGGCGCCGATAAAGTAGGGATTCGACTTTCTCCTTTTGGCCAAAACAATGCGCTGCCTGCATATGATACCGTCGAGCCGACTTACCTCTATCTCGCCGAAAAACTTTCCGAAATAGGCATCCTTTATATCCATACCGTTGATCACTCCTCTATGGGGGCGCCCGAAGTGCCACTATCCTTTAAAGAACGTTTGAGAGCCGCCTTCCAAGGCAAAATTATCTTGAGTGGGGGCTATGATGCCTTACGCGCTGAAGCTGACATCCAATCAGGATTAGGTGATATCGTTGCCTTTGGCCGCCCCTTTATTGGTAATCCCGACCTTGTCGAACGCCTAAAATCCAATGCTGCTTACAATGAACTGGACCCCAGCACTTTTTATGGTGCCGGAGCCAAAGGATACACCGACTATCCGTTCCTTGAAAAGGCCTAATTGATATAAGAGTACAGAATACATGATAGGAGGAGGAGAATTAGGACGGTCCTTCTTTGGTCATGTATTCTTTTTTTTACTCCCGATCCCGATTTCGGGACCTGAAGGGGCTGATGAGACGGAAGGGGATGTTTTCAGGCTATCTGCTTCGCAGAACGCTTTTCTCTCCCATCATTTTTAAGTACAGAGACAAAAGTATTGAGAAGTAAGTAGGGTGAAAACAGTCCTAAGGACTCAAAAAGGGCCATTTGTAAAAGTATTAGTACCGAATACCATTGTCTTACTACTTAAAATTTTAAGCCAAGCATAGGGGTGGCAAACTTTCCCGCTGTCTTAGGAGCAAATGAACAAACATTCACATTGTAAATCCTAAGTAGCATGAAACGCTTATCATTTCTCTCTCTGTCGTTGGTCATATGGCTTGGACTTTTTATGTTTTCCTGTGAGTCTGAGCCTTCCATCGATGTCAATCAGGACAAAATTTGGGTGGAGTACGAACTCATCTACGATGCCACTGAAGATAAGACCACTGCCTTCGCGCTCTTTCGTTTTGGCAACAGTCTCGGCACCCAACTCGAACTATCTGATCCCGCCAGTGTCACATTTGAAGGCGAAACCCTCCTGTTTAACCCCATATTGGCTAGGCACGAACTTGAGTTGGATGGACTGGTCAACCAAGGCAGCTTCGTCTATACCGATACTGAGGCCAATGTATTCACCAACCAAACGCCTATCATGGGAAGTGCTGACTTCCCTACGAATCTTCCCAGCCTCACTCTCTCCAAAAGCGCAGATTATGAGCTCGTTTGGGAGGGTTCAGCCGTGGGCGAAAATCAGGGTGTCAGCGTCTTGGTGGGCCCCAAACTATTTGTTGAGGATGAACTCAACGCAACATCCATAACGCTTTATGCCAATCGCTTGCAAGACTTAGATAAGCCTTCTTATCTCACTTACTTGGAACGGTGGGAGGAGCTTGACCCCTTAGAAACAACCTCTGCTGGCGGGGTGATCCGTGCGAGATACCGTGCGGAGAGAACCACTGCCGAAATAGCAGACTAGGAGTTGGATTGATTCTTTTTTAATAGGGCAAGAAAAGATCGTCATATGGCGGTCTTTTCTTATTTTGGTTCAAAACATAGCCTTATGCCTCAAACCTTCCTCCAAGCCCAATGGCGCAATCTGATCATGGCCAATTATGAGATCGATCCGGCTGTGCTAAAGCCTTATCTCCCTTATGGCACCGAACTGGACACTTGGCAAGGCAGGCATTATATCAGTTTGGTGGGATTTATGTTTATGGATACCAAAGTCTTGGGATTCAAAATCCCTGGACATGTCAACTTTGAAGAAGTCAATCTCCGCTTTTATGTCAAAAGAGGAGAAAAGCGTGGGGTGGTATTTATCAAGGAAATCGTTCCGCGAATAGCGATCACCCTCGTCGCCAACACCCTGTACAAAGAACACTATGTCACCCGTCGTATGAAGCATGAATGGGTAGAGGATCAAAATGAACTTCGGGTCCGTTATGAGTGGAAAGAAAAGGGCCAGTGGCAATACATGCAGGTCGATGCCGACCCTAAAGGACAAAGCTTAGAAATGGGTAGTGAAGAAGAGTATATTACCGAACACTTTTGGGGATATACCCGAAAATCTGATCGCAAATCTGGTGAATATGAAGTAGCACATCCCGCTTGGCAGATCCATCCGGTGCGTGATTTTGAACTGCAAATGGATGTAAATCAAGTATATGGCTCTCAATTCGCCCCAAGCATTGCGCAAGGTCCAAGATCCGTTTTCCTAGCCCAAGGCTCTGAGATAAAAGTCTTTCAGGGAGCTAAAATATAGCAGGAACATATATCCATTAGCTAGTGTAAGTAGCTTATTGAGTCATCGAATCTAGCCGTTAAAACAGAAGCTATCGGTTTTGCTAGAAGGAATATTGATTTTAGCGTTTGAAAAGTAAATAACGGTAAATAAGATATTCCGAATTTCGATATGACGAAGAGAGAACACATTTTGGTCACGGGAGTGGCTGGCTTTTTAGGATCAAACCTTTTGACCAAACTCTTGCAAGAAGGACATCAAGTGACTGGCATTGACAATCTGTCGATGGGGCAGCTTTCCAATATTGCAGGACATCTTGACAATCCAGATTTTACCTTTCTTGAAAAAGACATCGTCGAGGAAGGCACTTTTGATGACCTTGAGGACAATTTCGACAAAATTGTTCACCTCGCGGCTTTCAAAATTCCTCGTTACGGCAAAGCGGTTGATACCTTACAGATCAACGCCAAGGGCTCTGAGTATGTACTTGAGTACGCTCGTAAGCTAAATATCAAGTGCGTTTTAGCGTCTACTTCTGATGTTTATGGTATGAGCCCGGATCTTCCCTTCAAAGAAGACCAAAATCATGTCATCGGCAACTCTAAAGTGCCACGCTGGGCCTACGCTGTTTCCAAACTATTTGATGAGCACTTAGCACTCGCTTATATGGAAGCCTATGGTTTTCCAGTAGTATTGCTACGCTTTTTTGGTTCTTACGGTCCCAATCAGCACTTATCTTGGTGGGGTGGCCCTCAGTCGGTCTTTATCGAAAAGATCATGAAAGACGAGGTGATTCCGATTCATGGCGACGGCACGCAGACCCGAACCTTTACCTATGTTGATGACACAGTTGCCGGTATCTATGCCGCGACGATCAAAGAAGAAGCCAATGGCGAAATCTTCAACATCGGTGCCGACAAAGAAATTACCATCCTAGAGCTAGCCCAGCTTCTCAAAAAAGTATCGGGCACGCCAGGAGAATTGAAATACGAATTGATCCCTTACGATCAAATCTCTAAAGGCCGCAAATACCAAGACGTAATGCGCCGTGTGCCTGATACTACCAAAGCTCAGACTTTGCTCGGTGTCAAAGCACAGGTTGACGTCGAAGAGGGTATGCGTCGCACCTATGAGTGGCAGCGTAAAGTAATGGAAGAAACCTCTGCCGTATGAAAATAGCAGTAGTTGGCGGAGGATTTATGGGAATGGCCCTAAGCTTCAAGCTAGCAGGGCCAGGTAAAGAACTTAGCCTCTTTGAGCGGAACGCTCAATGGGGCGGTTTGGCTACCTACCATGATTATGAGGACTTTGATTGGGATCGCTTTTATCACGTCATCCTGCCTCAGGATCGTGATCTATTGGGGATCTTACACGATATCGGTCTCAAGGATGAATTGCGCTGGAAGCAAACCTTGACTGGATATTATATCAATAAGCGTACGTATTCGATCAGCAGCACCAAAGAGTTTTTGCTCTTCCCGCCGCTTGATCCCATCTCTAAGTTTCGCTTGGCTTTGACCATTTTGCGAGGTAGCCGCATCGACGACTGGAGTGAACTCGAAGACAAAACCGTCGAAGAGTGGCTCGTCAAGTTGGGAGGCCGTAGCACCTTCGAAAAATTTTGGAAACCACTGCTTCTCGCCAAACTAGGTGAGAATTATAAGCGAGTTTCGGCTGTATTTATCTGGACTTATATCAAGCGTTTGTTTGCCGCTCGGGACTCCTCTGCTAAAAAAGAGCAGATGGGATATGTAGCCGGAGGGTATAAAACTGTCTTCGATTGCTTAGAGTCTGAGCTGGTCAAAAAAGGCGTTGCGCTACACAACAATACCAGTGTGGAGCATATTCGTCCTGCGGAGAACGGTGGGATGTACCTGACGGCAAATGGCGAAGAACAATACTTTGATAAAGTCATCTTTACCAGTCCAAGTAGTGTATTGGAGCAGGTCGCAGATGAGTCGATCGTCTCTATCAAGGGCGATCACCGCAAGGTGGAGTATCTGGGGGTGGTATGTCTTGTGCTTCGCACAACGCGTGAGCTCACCCCTTATTATGTAGTCAATATTTCTGACGCTAAGATTCCGTTCACGGGCGTGATCGGGATGACCGCTTTAGTGGACCGAAAATACACCGCTGGACAGCATTTGACTTACTTCCCTAAGTATATCATCAATACAGATCCGATGTTGCGCCAGTCCGACGAAGAACTCAAAGAAGCGTTCCTCGAAGGGGTAAA
>JBCAWW010000068.1:0-12145 GCA_038534415.1 Bacteroidota bacterium
AATACTAGCAGTGCGGCGACTAGCCTTAGCTGGTCCAATAATGGGCAAGTGTTCTCAAGCATGGGCAATCCTACGCAGCTTTTTGATAGTGCGGGTGTATTTTTGATCCAGCTGGCCATCGATGACGGTGTGTGTACAGATACAAGCGAATTGAGCTTTACGGTTACGGCTGCGCCGAACGTCGGAGAGACCCTAAGCGATCCGGTTTGCCCTGGCGACATGAATGGTATGATTGATCTCAATCTCAATGGAGGGGTGATGCCCTTTAGCTATACTTGGTCCAATGGCGAGATCACCGAAGACATTAGCGGTCTAGACAGCGGGCAATACAGTATCCAAATCACCGATGGCGTAGGCTGTGTGGTCGAAGACACCTTCAATCTCAATCTACTAGGGGGCCTTACCGCCGCCTTCAGCATTACCACCGGAGGTTCTTATGTACAACTAGACGACCTGACCGATAGCACAGCCGTTAGTTGGGCCTGGGACTTTGGCGATGGCAATACCAGCAATGATCAAAACCCGCTGCATCAGTACGCTTTCTTTGGCAACTATACCGTTTGCCTCATTGCTACCGATGGCTTTGGTTGTACCGATACGATCTGTCAGGAGGCGAGCATTTCCACGGCGATTGAGCGCAATCGTTTATTGCCGCTGGAGATATTTCCCAATCCTACTTCGGATCAAGTGCAGTTGAGTTTGCCAGCTTCGCTGAACGCTCAACTCGATATCAGCGTCTATGATGCCCAAGGCAAGCTGGTCCTCCAAACGGAGCGTTCGGCGCAGCCGGAAATCACCCTAGACATCCAAAGCCTCGCGAGTGGCCTCTATACCATCCTCCTTAGCGATGGCGAAAGCTACTTCCAAGGCAAGCTGCTCAAAAAGTAATGTTCTATTTCAGCAGTGCTGATAGCTCGTACTCGCTGAGTATGGGTTATCAGCATTTTTTGTTGGCGCCAGCGGTGGGAAAGATCGATTTCTCCCCTTTCATCCTCGGTTTGTAAAAGCATATCCCCCTTTGGAGGGGCAGGGGGAGGAACAAGCTAAGGGTTTTTGCTTCGCAAAACGCTTATTCTTGAGGGCGCAAAATGTTGCGCCGCTACTTTTCGAATCTCCTTGCTTTACAACTGAAATTACATTTGACCTACTATGAGATTTCTCGTCGGCCCGATGCTCGGGACTCTGTCGAAATGCGTTCCGCGATCCCGACAACTATACGGGAGTAAAAAACCACAAAATCTTCACTCATATCAGGAGAGTAACACTAAGTTGCTCGACAAGCCATAGAAATGTTTAATTTAGCCCCAGCAAAGGATAGCATCCTACAAAAACATGACGCCTAAAGATCTTGAAATTAAATGTCTAGGGGACTGTAAGATCGGTTCTCCAGTCACGCTTTCGACTATCAAAGGAGACAACGTACTCAACTACGTCAATGACGACGAGCGGGTCCTTTTTGATGTCAAATACAAGCCCAGCAAATCCGCCAAAGCACCACTCACCATGGAGCTGGCAGGGCCGCGGCAACATATCTACTTTGACGCTTCTAAAGTGAGAGTAGCGATCGTTACCTGTGGCGGTCTCTGTCCCGGGATCAACAATGTGATCCGTAGTTTGGTGATGAGCTTGCACTATCGCTATGGTGTCCGCAAGATATTGGGTGTGCAGTATGGTTATCAGGGTTTTATCTCTGATTATAAGCACGACTTCGTCGAACTCACCCCCGCTTTGGTTTCCAATATTCACCAGTTTGGAGGTACGATTTTGGGCTCATCGCGTGGCAAGCAAGATCCAGATGCCATCGTAGACTGTCTCGAGCGCCAAGGCGTCAATATCCTCTTTACCATCGGTGGAGACGGCACCTTGCGAGGCTCATTGGCCATCCAACAAGCCATCGAAAAGCGAGGCCTCAAAATCGCCGTGGCAGGGATCCCCAAGACCATCGACAACGATATCAACCATATCGAAAAGACATTCGGCTTTGAGACTTCTTTTACCGTCGCTAGCCCGATCATACGCGACGCTCATAACGAAGCCAAAGGAGCTTATAATGGGGTCGCCATCGTCAAATTGATGGGACGAGACGCAGGCTTTATCGCTGCCAATGCCGCATTGTCCATGCCGGAGGTAAATTTGGTCTTGGTACCTGAGATTGATTTTGACCTAGAAGGGGAGAAGGGGCTTTTTGCAGTAGTGCGCAAACGCTTGGAGCAAAAACATCACTGCCTGATCGTAGTGGCCGAAGGCGCGGGGCAACACCTCTTCAAAAATAGGGAAGAACGCAAAGATGCTTCTGGCAATAAATTGCACGAAGACATCGGAATCTTCCTCAAAGAAGAACTAAAAAGTTATTTCCAACGCGAAAACTTTGACGGCACCGTCAAATATATCGACCCGAGTTATATCATCCGTTCGGCCCCAGCCAATCCGAGTGATAGTATTTTTTGCAACAAATTGGGGATCCACGCAGTTCATGGTGCACTAGCGGGCAAGACGGGTTTTGTGGTAGGCCGCCGCAACAACAAATTTGTCTATCTCCCGATCAAAACCGTCATCGGCGAGCGCAAAGAAATTGATCCAGAAGGCGATTTATGGCTCAATGTGATCGAAACTACGGGCCAGCCGATGAGCATGAAAAACTAAGGCAGCAGAGACTAGCTCAACTAAGCAACTATGTGGGAAACCGTCAATAACCTTATCAAATCAGGCTTCCCGATATTGGGGATCATCTTTTATGCGATGATACTGCTGATGATTTGGCGCAATCAAACTGACAGCAAAGCACGCAAATGGCGCTGGACTTCCATCGTGATGGGCCCGCCTGTCTTAGCCATAGCATTGGTGGTGATCTTACAGTATTATCCACCGCTAACTCTCATGGGTACCAATATCGCCTACCTCATCGTCGTAGGTTTGCTGGTAGTCGGCATCCCTATCTGGCTCATTGGCTCTCGCTAGGGTTTTTGTAGCTTTAGTGTTTAGTATAAAGTAGATAGTATTTAGTAGCTAGTATATGGTATTAAGATGAGAAGGGACTCCCTCTCCTATTTAACTACTAAATACTTAATACTCAGTACTGATAGAAAGCTTTCATCTCCCTATTATGCAGCAAAAGGCAATCTTCCTCTCGCTTTGGCTCACGCTTGGCTTTAGTTTTTTATTGGGCCAGCAGCGCTGGAACGCTTCTGTCGTTCCCCCTGTCCTTCAAAATCATTTCGAATCTCAGGCCGATGCTCCCCAAGGAGTTTGGTTACATCTCAGCGATCAAGTTGACGCTCGTAGCCTTGATCAAGGCTTTTATGAGCAAGCGTTCGGCCAAGCCGAACGGGTAAACACCTTACTGCCACTGCTGCAACAAAAGGCCCAAAGCACCCAAGCCGACCTCCTCCAATACCTGCAAAGCTTAGAAGGAGTCCATGCCGTAAAATCTCTCTGGATCAGCAATACCGTATTTTGCTATGCTACTTTAGAGGCTATCCAAGCCCTGAGTTTTCGTCCAGAGTTAGCGATCATATTGCCTGATCCGGAGCAAGAAACAGATGCCGTAGTCGAGTCTCATTTTGTACCTGCTACCGCCAATGGGCATGAGGCGCCCCACGATACCATTCGAGCGCCCTTTATGTGGAATTTGGGTTTTACTGGCTATGGGACCAATATTTTGATTATCGATAGCGGGGTAGATGCCAATCATCCTTCTCTAGCGTCCAATTATCGGGGACAATTTGTCCCCAACAGTCAAGCATGGTATGATTCGCGTGATAACAGCAGTTTCCCCTTTGATTGCGGACAGCATGGTACGCATGTTGCCGGCATTGCCGTAGGCTTAGATCCTGCGACCAATGATACTACTGGCGTAGCACCACGTGCCAATTGGATGGGCAGCCCCAGCATTAGAGGCGGTAGTTGCAGCGCGGGACAGTTTCCCCTTGAAAGCCTCCAATGGGCCCTCAATCCAGATAATGATGCCAGCACCGTCGATGATATGCCCGATGTGATCAATAATAGCTACGGTACGCCTTTCGATGATGTCACGGTAGCATTTTGCACAGGTCCCTATCGCCAAGCACTCAATGTACTCGAAGCGGCCGGTATAGCAGTCGTTTTTGCCGCGGGCAATGATGGTACCCAAGGCGCCAGTACGGTCAGCGGTCAAGCACATATCAATACCGATTTGGTCAATAGCTTTTCGGTCGCCTCCGTCAATGCCCTCAATTTTCGCAGCGGCTTTTCTAGCAAGGGGCCTTCGATCTGTGGCGGCGATGGCTCGATCAAAAAGAAACCCGAGGTAGCCGCTCCTGGAGCGGGTATTAGAGCGGCCCTGGCAGGCGGTTCGGGCTACTTCAGCCAGTCTGGCACCTCTATGTCGGCTCCAGCAACAGCGGGCGCTTTGCTCCTACTCAAAGAGGCCTTTCCCGATCTCACCGGTACCCAGCTCAAACTCGCACTCTACTTCTCGGCTCGCGACCTTGGCCCCAATGGCGAAGATGATAGCTTTGGGATGGGCTTGATAGACGTTAGCGCAGCTTATCAATACCTAATCAATGAGGGCCATATCCCGAGCGTACCCAATGACGATCTCAACGTCTCGGTGATTGATATTCTCAATCTAGAAGCAGAAATGTGCGGTACCAGCATCGCTCCCGTCCTCCAACTCAAAAACAATGGCTCCCAAGCCTTTACTCAGCTCAAGATCGACTATCGCTACAATGATAGCCTGACAGGCCAATACACTTGGAACGGCAATGGGGTTGTCGGCAGTAATATCATCGTACCCCTACCCAACGAGATCATTCCTACTGGCGGCTATACTCTAGAAATAGAGGTGGTTGAAGTCAACGGCCAGCCTGATTATCGCTTTGTGGACAATCAAGACTACTTCACTTTTGCGATCGTTGCTGACTCGATTTCTGCCGTGCTTAGTGAGCCAATTTGTCAAGGAGAATCCGGTCTGCTGTCTGTTTTGACCAGCGGGACGGGTAGCGTGATTTGGCATGATGACTCTATCGCGGGTACGGAGCTGGCGACGGGTAGTGCTTTGGTGATGCCTGCTTTGCAGAACGATACTACCGTTTATGCCAGCATTGAATACCGTCGCGAAACCGGCAAAAAGACCTATATCGGCGATGATGGCTTTTTTGATGTGGATACTGACGACGGGCTGATATTTGATGCCATGACGCCTTTCAAGCTTAAGTCTGTGATGGTTTTGAGTCAGGCTGACGGCCAACGCCTCATCGAACTAAGAGACGCTGGCGGAGCGGTGATCGCAAGCAAAGCCATTGCCATCAATCTCGGCCCAAGAGTCATAGAATTAGATTTTGACGTTCCTGCAGAGCAAAATCTCCAACTCGCCATCAGCGGGAGTAGCAATCTCTTTGTGAGTAGCAGTATGGTGTATTTTCCCTATGGGATACCGCAAGTCGTCAGCATTGAACGTTCTCTCGCTGGCGGCAATACGCAGTACCCCTATTTTTACGATTGGCAGATCGAATATCCCGGCACCTGCGCACGAATCCCCGTATCGGCTACGGTAGCACAGGGCACGGCTCAGCCTGCCTTTAGCGCCAACATCACCCAATTGACTTTACCAGATACCGCAAGTGTCAGCTTCACGGATCAAAGTGTGGGAGCGACAGCTTGGCTTTGGAATTTTGGCGATGGCGACACTTCGACGCTACAAAATCCAACTCATGTCTATACCTATACGGGCAGCTTCCCAGTGGCCCTTTCGGTGCTAGGCTCAGACGGTTGTCGCGTAGCGACTGCGCAAACGCTGACCGTAGGTGGCATCAATACCGATATCGAGGAGCTAGCGCCAAGCAAAATGCTACTCTATCCCAATCCTACCAGCGATCAATTGGTGCTGGTGTTACCCGAAGGGATATGGAAAGGATCCGAGCTTTTACTCTACGATCTGAACGGCCGACTGATTATGAGACGGAGCGTTCCCGCAGGGGAAAGACAAATAGAACTTTCACTCGCAGAGCAGGCAAATGGCTTGTATCTCGTGCGCTTGCAGAGTGAAGGCCAATACTGGCAAGAGAAAGTCTGGAAGCAATAGCAATATTCGATTCAAGCCCTAAAGCATCAAAAACATGTTTCGTAGGAGTTTTTCATACGTTTTTGCATCAATTGGATTTTTATTGTCGGTTTCCGCACAATCTAAAATCTCGCCCGAATTGCAAGCCCGTATCGTCGCAGACCATGAGGCTTGGCAAGATGTGTATATCGTCCTCAATGATCCGCTAGATCTGATGGCGCTTGATGACAGTCTCCAAAAAGTCAATGCTAGCGCTGAGGTCAGAGCGCGTACTGTGGTCAAAAAACTACGCGCGCACAATATCCCAAGACAGCTGCCCATCTATCACAATCTGAGCTTAAGTGGTAAGACGCAAAACCTCCAACTTCATTGGATTAGCAATGTGATTACTGCCCGCCTAAAGCCGGAGGAGATTTACCTTTTGGCCTTCAATCCGCAAGTCGCCCAAATTATCTGGATGGCCCCCATCGTTGGAGATGCATACAAAGTCGAAGCAGCCTTGGCCCCCAGCAGTGTGGGCGGACGCGAACCCGGACATGATGCGATTGCCGCGCCACCGCTTTGGCAGATGGGATATACGGGTTATGGTCGTAAAATCTTGATCATTGACTCTGGCGTTGATGTTTCGCACCCTGCTTTGGCGCCTAACTATTGGGGCAATTATGTGCCTCACTCACAGGCTTGGTACCATCCCAATGGGAGTCCGAGTCCTATCGCCTGTGATCTACATGGCACCCATGTGAGTGGTACCGCCGTGGGCCTCGATCCTAGCGCACAAGACACCATAGGTGTCGCTTTTGGGGCGAACTGGATGGCCTCACCTGCCGTCGGCACCAATAATAGCAGCAACTGCACCAATCCGGTAGTCTCGGTCGTCAATGCTTTGCAATGGGCCCTTGACCCAGACGGCGATCCCAATACAACGGATGACATCCCCGATGTGATCAATAATTCTTGGTCAATCGACTTCCCCTCGCCCGGCAATGAATGTAATAGTGTCTTTAAAAGTATTTTTGATGCTTTGGAGGTCGCCGGCGTAGCGGCGGTTTTTTCGGCGGGTAATATGGGGCCGGGCGTGAGTACCATCAGTTCACCCAAAAATATCGTTACGAGTCCGGTCAATACCTTTTGCGTAGGGATGATTTTTGGAACGAGTCCGACTTTCCCCATCGTCAATGGCTCGAGTCGTGGACCTGCTCTCTGCGGCAGCCTCAATGACAATCTTTTCAAGCCAGAGGTAGTAGCGCCGGGTCATACCGTACGCTCAAGTGGCCTCAATCAGCAATATTTCAACTTGACGGGCACTTCTATGGCGACGCCTCACGTTTCGGGCGCACTCTTGCTACTCAAAGAAGCCTTTCCCAATCTCACTGGCACCGATCTCAAATATGCTTTATACAATAGCGCGGTCGATCTGGGAGCTCCGGGCGAAGACAACACCTTTGGCATGGGCCTCATCAATGTCAAAGCTGCTTTTGATACGCTCGTGGCTCAAGGCAATGTCCCCCAAGTCGTCAGTGATGCCAATGACGCCGCCTTGCTAGAGGTCTTAGGACTAGCCGGTTTGCTTTGCGATACAGTCCTCCAACCCAAAATTGTGATCAGCAATCAAGGTGATAATCAGATTGATTCGCTTTGGTTGATCTGGGAAGACAATCTCGGCAATATAGACAGTCTGTTTTGGAGTGGCGCACTCGCTATCGGCAGCAATGACACCCTCAATCTCCCGACCCAAACTTACAGTAGCGGTAACTATCAGATTGCTTTTGAGTTGCGCCGTATCAATGGGGGAGAGGATTATCATTTTCTCGACAATAGTCGAACGCTCAACTTTAGCATCAGCGAGGAGTTTGCCCCCGAGTTAGTAGCAGTTCCGGACGTTTGTGAGGGGAATGAAGTTCTATTGAGCAGCGCCGAAGGCAAGGCGCTCTTTTGGTATGAGGATGCTTTTACGGATGAAGCCGTCGGTGAAGGCATTGACTTTGTCAGTCCGCCACTCAACCAAAGTACGACTTACTATGCCGCCGCCGTGCAAACCTTTCCCGCCGGGAAAATAGACAATAATGGCGATCCTGGGGTCTATAACACCAATGATGAAGGGCTTTGGTTTGATGCTACCCGCGCCTTCAAGCTGCGCTCGGTCTTTGTTTATAGCCTTTCGGACGGGATTCGCACTTTTGAACTGCAAGACAAGCAAGGTACAGTCTTGCAAAGTCTGCCAGTACCGCTCAATTTTGGGCCGCGTCGCGTAACGCTCAATTTTGACGTTCCCGCAGGGGATAGCCTCCGTTTGGGGATCTCTAGCCTCGCCAGTAGCACTCAATTGTTTAGTAGTACGGGCGGCGTCTCTTACCCCTATGAAGTGCCAGAAGTAGTGAGCATTATCGGCTCCACTGTCGATCAAAACACCTATCCCTATTGCTATGATTGGGAGATTAGCTATGCCGGTTGCCGCGTCGAAATTCCCGTCAATGTCGTCCCCGGACAGCACCAAGCCTCTTTTATCGCACAAGCTGATTTTATCTATCTCGCCAATGGTGGTAGTACTCAATTCAGCGAGCAAGGCTTTGGTACACTGGATTGGTATTGGAGCTTTGGCGATGGTGCAAGCAGTACTGCAAGCAATCCCACTCATACCTATAGCGCGCCGGGTACCTATATCGTCAGCTTACAAAGTGTGGGGGCGGCAGGCTGTAGTGATGTCGTACAAGACAGTGTTGAGGTGGTCGATTGGAGCGTTGCCATTGAAGGGCCGACAAAACCGCTGCAAGTGCAACTTTTTCCCAATCCTACGGATGGGGAGATCTTAGTTTCTATCCAACAAGCCCAGGCGCAAAAGATCAGTTGGAAGCTATTAGATGTACAGGGCAAAAGCTTGCAGGGCGGGAATTGGGAACTAGCCCCTCAAGACGAACGAAGGCTCAATCTACAAATATTGCCCCAAGGCTTGTATCTGCTACGCCTCAGTGATGGCGAACATATTGTCTTATTGCGGGTGGTGAAATTGTAAATCGTGCAATAGCATCAATCGGAGGTGGCACTGCGAATCCCTTTAGGCTGAGAAGTCTCCTTGCCTTCCAATTGAAATATCATTTGACCAGTTATGAGATTTTTCGTCGCTCTGTCGAAATGAATCTTTGGTAGGGGCGCGCATGCATACTGCAGCAAGAGAGACAAGCGTTCCGCGCAGCGGTATACCCAAAAAGAAACCGCTGGCCGAGAGATGGCGTCATGTCCATATCCCTGCCAGCGGTCGGCAATCAAAATCCATTACTTGCAGTATTGGCTTTTTAGCGCTGCTACTATTTCTTCGGTTTGAGTTTGGCGTTCGGCGAGGCCGGCCTCATTGAGACTATCGGCGGCTAAGAGCGTCTCTAAACTCACAAATGTCTCCTCCTCTTGGATCTTGGCCCAATCTGGATGTTGTTCGAGGCAGTTGAGGAGTTCGGCTTGCTGCTCGCGCAGAACGCTTAGCCCGATCGCTTCGGCGACTGGCAAATCTAATGAAGACTGCTGATTGTTTTGTTCAGCAATGGGGGCCGGAGCGCTTTCTTCGGGCCATTGCCAAAGGGCTAATCCCCCCACCATCGCCAATACCAGCACTGCAGCCGCAATACGACCGAGCCACAAAGGTCTTCTCTTAGCTCCTAATTGCTTTTCGAGCCTAGCCCATACGGACTTAGGTGCTTCGTAAGTCGGCAACAAGGCCGTGCTTACCTGCATTTTGATTTCATTGTCTTGGGCAGCCTTATCTTGGTCGAGTGCTGCCGCTAGTCGATCCCATATCTCAGGACCGGCTTGGTAATCGGGGAGTTGTTTGATCGCTGCTTTGAGCTGATCCCTATTTTCCTCTTTCATGACCTGATTCCCAAAAATTGTAATTTTTTCTTCAACGTTCGCTTGGCATAAAACAGTTGTGACTTCGAGGTGCCCACCGAAATCCCGAGCATCGCGGCTACTTCCTTGTGGCTGTAACCTTCTACTTCTATCAGGACAAAAACACTCCGATACCCATCTGGCAATGATTGAATCGCTTTTTCGAGATACTCAGCGTTGAGAAAATCTCCCCAATCCAATTGCTCGCCCACTTCCACTTCCTCTAGACTTTCGTGGGTATTTTGTTTACGGAGCTTTTTGTAAGCTGTCCGTACGACGATGGTTTTGATCCAAGCCCCTAAGGTCGATTCAAAGCGAAACTTTTCGATTCCTCTAAACACCCCCAAAAAGGCTTCTTGCAATACATCTGCCGCCAGCTCAGCATCACTGGTGATTCGGTAACTAAGGGTGAACATAGCATCCTTATAGCGATCGTAGAGGGCCTTTTGAGCCTTGCGATCTTCTTGGAGGCAGCCTTCGACAAGGCGTTTTTCCAACTCGTTGATGGGGTAACGAGAACCCTGATGTTGTACGGGCATACCCAATTCGGTTTTTTGTGCGCTAGTGGAGCGTTTGGCCTAAGGAGCAAATTTTTGACGAATAGGTTGTATGGGGGTAATTTTTTTTGTCATTATGAGGCGCAAAATTTTGCGCCTCTACAAGGGGATATCCTGCTGAGTTCTGTCGAAGCATCTTTATTTCTTCTTTACTGCTGCGCAGAATGCTCATCCCAATGAAGGCTAAGGGACCTCCTAAACCTCCTCGCTAGGCCTCTTTGAAGGGGCCGATCAGCGAAAGGGGATATCCTCAAGCTCCCAAACAACTCGCCACCTCTGCCTGAGTCAACTCGATCGGGTGATTTTTTTGGCTCGTCTTGGCGACGATTTCTGGGATCATATCAGCGGCCATGCCGAACGCTTCTATCGGAGCTAAGCTAAATTTATCCGTCCAACGAGCGATGGTCTCAATCAAAGCATCGGCATAATAATCATCCGAGCGATGCCCCGCTTGAGGGTGAAACAACTTCCCCACTTGCACATATTTGGCAAGCGCTGGCGACCAGGCTTGGCGTTCGCGGATAGCGGCCAAAGTCACTTGATTGACCGGAGCCATCAGCCGCGCACAAAGCAGTCCATGCGGGATCTCGATCCTACCTCCAATGGAGGAAGCAAAACCATGCACCAATCCCAAGCCAGCATTGGCGAGGCAGAGCCCCGAAAGCATGGCAGCATAACTCATAGCAGCACGCGCATTGAGATTGTCGCCATCGAGCCAAACAGCAGGCAAACAATCGCTGATCAATCTGAGCCCATCCAAAGCCAAGGCATCGCTGAGAGGGCTTGCTTTGCTAGATAGATAGGCTTCCAAAAGCTGGGTAAAGGCATCCATACCGCTACTCATGCTTACGGCCGGCGGTGCCGAACGCGTGAGCTCGGGATCAAGTATCGCGATATTGGGGACGTATGAGTCGTGGCGCAAGGATTTTTTGAAACCATTGGCTCCGACTTCGGAGAGAACGGCATTTTTGGTGGCTTCACTGCCGGTACCGGAAGTAGTCGGGACAGCGATAAAAGGCAAAGTCGTGCCAGAAGGCTTGCTATCTCCCACTCCTTCGAGATAGGATTTGACGCCCTCGATCTCCGTAAACATAGCCGCAATCGCCTTGCCTGCATCGAGCACACTCCCCCCACCGATCGCAACCACTACTTGAGGTTGCCATTCGCGAAATTGAGCGACGCAATGGTCAACTAGCTGAGGCGAAGGTTCACCACTGATCGCATAGGTCTGCCACTGGACTTGCTGGTCGTCAAAGGCTTGTTGGAGGCTGGGCCAATGCTCACTATTTACAAAAGATTGTCCTCCCAGCAATAGGAGGCAGCGTTCTCCGAAGGAGGCCGCCAAAGGAGCAATCAAATCTCGCTTGCCGATCCCAAAATGAATCGCAGGACTCGTAGCCCACTGAAATGGATTTACCATAGATCAGGATCTGTAGGGCCCATCACTATGTGTCGGACACCTTGACGTGGCTTGGCCATCCAATCGTTGACGGTAGCGCGCCAAGTGAGGTAGTGCTCGGTAGTCTTGTGGGCCTTGACAGCCTCCTCGGTTTCATAAACTTCATAGAGGGTAAATTTGCCCGGATCATCTGCCGACTGTAAAAAGTCAAAACGTCGATTGCCTGGCTCTTGGATAGAGCCTTCATGATTGAGAAGAGTCGCCTTGATAAAG
>JBCAWW010000069.1:0-12106 GCA_038534415.1 Bacteroidota bacterium
ATTCCAAAGCAAAATATCACTAAGCCCTAAGCCATGACCATTGTTCGCATCTAGGCAAATACTTAAATGAAGGTGAAAACCTGGGGTTTTATTATCGCTCAGGATGCCTACCCGATCGGAATCAACAATGTGTTTCACTTGAGACTTTAAAGAGATTTCGGTGCTATCACTAATGAGTAACACATGTCGATTCTCCACTCTCTCAAGGAGAAAGAACAAAGTTTAAAGGATCGGCAATACACTGAAAAAGAATCCTATAAATGGTCTTTAGGTATGCAACATAGTTTACCAATTGTGGCCAAGGCACAGAAACGTACTTTCATTTTTGATGCGGAAGCCGATATCAAGGAACTTTGGCTTAGCCTTATGGACTTGCCCACCGATGCGATCATCCGATTAGGGAGAAACCGAAACATCTCTGTTCCCAAAGAGAGGGATAGGACTTCGCTCAAACTGCTAGATTATCTCGATTCCATCCCTGTCAAAGGGACCTATTCCTTAAACCTTCGTGCGCTTAAACGACGAAACTATAGCCGTAATAAAGGGCAAAATCGAGCGGCTCGAAGCGCGCAAATGGAACTACGATTTGGGCCAGTAAGCTTGGAGAGTGCTCCCCCCCATTCGAAACCCTTGTATCTGGTAGAGGCAAAAGAAGCGGCAAGCAGTGTGCCGCAAGGAGAAGATCCCATTCATTGGGTACTGTTGACCACCCATCCCGTTACAAGCCCTCAAGCCGCTCATCAAATCATCCGCTGGTATGAGATGCGATGGACGATTGAACAAGTATTTCGCCTCAGTAAAAGGAAGGGCTTTAAGATTGAATCCACTGAACTGGAATATTTCGACTCGATACAAAAACAGGCTATTGCGACAATGGAGGCTGCATTTAGAGTCATGACTCTAGTGCTGGCAAGAGATAAAGAAAAAGGCCATCCTATCGAAGAGGGATTTACCCCCTCCGAAATCCAATGCTTAGCCGCATTGAATCAAAAATATCAAGGCCGCACCCAAAAGCAGCAAAACCCTTATCCGCCTCTCCAAATGAGCTGGGCGGTGTGGATTATTGCCCGATTAGGCGGATGGAAAGGAGGCTATGGCAGAAGACCCCCTGGACCCATTATTATGAAAAGAGGAGTAGAAAAGTTCTATAATATCTTTGAAGGATGGAGTATCCAAATTGATAAGGAGATATGTTAGAACCGTAGCCTTCAAAGTGGACTGGCGAGCAGCTTTAATCCCGCCGTCCCGATTTTTCGGGATTGAAGGATCCAAATAGGCGGAAGGGATGTCTAAACCCCTCAAAACAACTTATTCTGTTTCCCCGTAATGCGGTATTGCACCTCGCCTTGGCGCTGGTCGTACTCTAAAGCATAGCCTTCCCGCTCATAGACCCATTTGATGAAGTTTTCGGGGGTATCGGGCCATTCGCTGTCGATCAGAAAAGAACCTAACCAAAAGTGGATGTCCTCTGCGCTGCGTTGGAGTTTGCCGCCCTCGATGTACTTGCCGGTCAGGAAGGGATTGGCCCGGATATGCTCTTCAAAGGCATTCCACTCGCGCTCGCTGGCGGCTTCGGCTCTTTGTTGATAGCGATTTTGGCGGTAAAGTCGATAAGACTCCTGCATCCGCAATACCAGGGCATCATCTTGTTGACGCTGGGCTTGGGCTTCTTTGGCGGCGGCTTTTTGCTTGAGGGCTTCTTTTTTGGCGCTTTGGGTCTTTTTGACAAAGGTCGGTGTATTCACTTCCGCTTCGATCACCTTTATAAGGTAAGCCGGTAGGTTGCGAATCTCATCTTCGGTGCCTGCTACTTCTCGATAGCGGTCTTGAGTATAGCGGATCGCCTTTTCGATGGTCTCAACGGGCGTATCGCTGAGGATCTTATCGGCCTGACTCGTTTTGAGGCCCATCGCAAGCAATTGATCGCGGGTGCTAGTATCAGCGGCATTGGCAGGGGAATTAGGCCCAGCCTTGCTTCCTTTGATGATAAAACGGATTTCGGCGATCTTACGCCCCCGCTTACGCTCTTCAAATTCAAAGTAGATATCACAGTGAATCTTGAGTTCTTTTTCTGCCTGCAGCAATACGTAGCGCTTAAAGTCATTATAGCGCGTATAACGATTGGCCACGCCCAGGATCTCTTTGAGCTCGATCAAATTGAAGGTGCGCTCCCCTATGCTTTCGTATTGCTTGAGCAATTCGTAGATCCGAATCGAATAGGCCGATTGGAGCTGCAAAACATTGCTGATATCGTAGGAGGTGAACTTCTCTTTGAGTTGGAGCAAATAGGGTTTGAGCGCAGGATCAAAGCGTAGGTCCACATAGCCTTTACCTTCATAATACTTGGCACTACTCACGAGGGCCACCTGCAGCGGACCGTCGTCTTCCTCAATCTCCAGCACCTGCTCCATCAAGCGCTTAGAAGTATGCTTGGCTCGGTCATAGATATTCTTCGAACTCGTCCCCAAGGCATCGGCAAATTCACTGATTTGAATGCGATAGGTTTTAAAGTCCTTATCTTCCCTCCGGATCTGGGCGATCATGGACAAAAAGAGTCGTACTTCCGATACATTTAGATTGTAGCGAGAGTTGATCAGTTTGTTGTCCTTGACCACCAATTTGCCGCTAGGCACGCGTCGCTTTTTTAAGGCTTGTGGCATGTGCTTAATTTTGAGCAAATTACGCAAAAACGAGAAAACCCACAAACTCCTCGTTTTTACCCCCTATTCCTCGTCTTTGGGAGGCGCGATTGCCTATCTTCACCCCTCAAATCTCGCACTTAAAGCAATCCTTTACCCTCGATCTCTCGTTTTACCGCCCCCAAAGCCTCGTTTTTAACGATAATCTCCCTGTGGAGAAGTTTTTATTCTTACAGTGATATGTGCATAAGTCCCCCCTATCCCTCGTCTTTATACCCCCATTTTCTCGTTTTTTGAAGGAAATCGCGTTAAAAGTCTGCTATTACCCCTTATTTCTCGTCTTTACGACTAGATGAATTCTAGCAAACGGGATTCTTAAAGCATTACTTGAGCCTAGCCCCCGATTTCTCGTCCTTATGTAAGAGAGAAGTTTAGTGAATTGGTTTGCCCCCAATTACTCGTCTTTAAATACCTCGAGTTTCACGAGCCCCTGATCTCTCGTATTTCACCCCCGAATACTCGTTTCTGATTACCCCTCTTTCCTCGTTTTTTAATGCCGAAGGGAAGGAGCAGGGCTTTTCTTCACTGACCCCTTATTTCTCGTCTTTGCTTCCCCTATCCCTCGTCTTTAGCAGGTAAAAAGGGCCATTGGGGGCCTGTTAGGGGCTATTTTAGGGCTAACCCCTGATCTCTCGCACTTCACCCCTTATTGCTCGTTCTTTTGCCCCTGATCCCTCGTCTAAAACCCTCTATCGCTCGTCACTGACCCTGTTTTTCTCGTCACTTACCCTCGATTACTCGTTTTTCGTCTTTGTTAAATACTGATAATCAGCGTATTACGCCTTCCTAAAACAATTAAAACCATTAAAAAAAAGAAAAGACAAAAACGAAGAAGGTTTTTTTTAAGAAAATTCAGATCCAACAAGCTTTTAGAGAGGAGCTGCTGCGCAGAACGATTCCCTCTCTATGGAGGCAATATACAGTCCGCGCACTTGTGTTATATATTTGTATATATGAAAATTAATTGCTTATATACTACTTCTGCCTAAAATTGCTGCTATGAAACGATCAGGGATGGGAAAAAAAGGATGCACGAATCCGCCCCTTAAGCCGCTTTCACCGGAAAAGACCTGGGATTTGCTCATTTCCCACATGCTGCGAGACGAAGCCTTTTTTCCTAAAACCGAACCGGGAGTGCTCCTGCGGCATCATAGCCTCAAACTGGAGCCCATAGCGGTACTGCTGCAAAGTGAGCGCGCCCTTGTCCCCCAATCGGGCCGTTTTGAACCGACTCCCCTCCCCTTTGGCCCTGCGGCTCGTCTAGCGCTTCGTTGGATCCAATATGCGCTATCCCAGTCCCCTAAGTCTCTCCTGCTCACACCCGCACCCAGTCCGGCCAGTTTCGCTCCTTTGGCCGAGCAATCCATTGCTTGGGAGGCGGTCGCAGAGCAAGTCCGTCGCTTGGCGTATTTACGGTTAAGGGTGGGCCAGCTAGCTCCACAAACGCAAGGACAATTGTTACGCTTCTCGCTCGTCGAAGAGATCACTTTTCCGCAACCGCAAGATCGATCGCTGATGCAGCTTTGGCTAAGCCCCGGATTTAGGCAAGGCCTAATGCGAGAGATGAGGGGCCAAGCACAATGGCGCGCTGATCCTCCCGCGAATGCCGAATCACTTAAAGACGAGGAAAAAGGGGTTAGAACGAAGGCATCTGCTGCTAGTTTTTGTGCCTAAGTTTCACGCATCAATTTTTGCATAGCTAAGTTAGGCGAAGAAAGTAGCCGCTTTGATAGCCTCAAAATCATGCGCGATAACTAGCAAAATTTGATGCACAAGAATGCCTAAGAGTCAGCATCATTCTTGAATATTTTGAGGGCTATAAAAATGAATGAAAATACTGAGCGATCTAGCTATATAAAAAATGCATCGATTAGCGCATATAAGCCTGTATACAGTTTTTATAAACGTTTTTGCATAGTAATTGACATGCATTCTTGCATCTATTTTACTATATAAAAATGATCCACTATTAGTATGTCGTATATTACATCTTTTGCTAATTCATTTTTATATGTATGTGAAGTATGTATAAATAAATAAACAAAAGTTATAATTATCATAATTAAAAAATGCATACCACTTGTATGTAAAAAAGTTATGCAGTATTATTGTGTATAGCACATCAAAAAGTGCATAACTTTTTTACATAACTTTTTGCATATTTTTTATGAGCGCGAAAGTAATATCAATTTGTATACAAAAGGGCGGCAGTGGCAAGACCACCACTGCGAGTTCTCTCGCTGCCGGCTTGGCCGAACGCGGGCAATCGGTTTTGATGATAGACCTAGATCCCCAGGCCAACCTTTCGGAGATCTGGGGACAGCAAAATCAAGCAGAAAGCATCTACCCGCTGCTGATCGAGGTGGTAAATGGGAATTCCCCGGACGTCTCCGCCTACATCCGGCCTGTCAGAGAGCATTTGAGTATGCTTCCTGCTCATATTGACCTCGCTGCGGGTGAGATTCAATTCTCGGCGGCCATGAGCCGTGAGACGCTCTTAAAACGCCTCATTTCGCCCGTGATAGACGACTATGATGTCATTTTGATTGACACCCCGCCCAGTGTCGGCATCTTTACCATCAACGCATTGGTGGCCAGTGATTATTATTTGGTGCCAGTCGAGACCGAGTATTTGGCCCTCAAAGGATTGGACATTTTGGTCAATACTGTGGCCATGATTGGCCAAACTTTTAAGCCCGATTTGCAAATGTTGGGCGTCCTCATCAATAAGTTTGATGCGCGCAAAGTGATCTGCCGCAATATCGAGGAGTTGATCAGAGCGCGCTTTGGAGCAGGGGTATTTACCCATAAAGTACGAGACAATGTTGCCTTGGTCGAAGCCCAGGCGAGTCACCAAAGCATATTTGAATACAATAAGCGAAGCTATGCCGCCGAAGATTTTGGCGCGATTACCGAGGAAGTATTAGAGAGATTAGGAAAGTAAGCATGTCATGGCAAAGAAAAATCTATTAAACGCAGAAGGCTTAGCCAGTGTATGGAGTCAAAATCCTGCGACCCCTACCAAGCCAATAGCGTCCAAAAAGAGCAGTGCGAAAGTCAGTCCACCGCCCGTCAAAAAAGAAAAACCGCAAGCGGAAGTAGTAGAGACGGCGCGTTCGGCGAAGCCGAAAAGCCCTCCTCACAAAAAGCCAAAGGCAAAGAAAACAAGCGTTCCGAGCAGCGGTCCCCAAACCATCTCTGTCAGTCTGGACGATCTCAAAAAGAAAAAACCAGAGTTTACCAGCTACCGCATCCGCAAGGATTTGTACTACAAACTCAAGGAGATCGCCAAGTCTCAGGGCATCAACCAGACGGGCAAAATGATCGAGCGGATTTTAGAATCCTTCTGCGAACATCACGACAGCCAACAAGCCTAAGCCCATGGCTGCCTCCGAAGCCAGCAAAGTACAAAAGCGAGTGGTCGAAGCTGCCGTTGCCATCAAGCTCGATCCTGCCGACGAACGCAATGCCGTCTTTCAACATTCGGTCTTGTGTCAGACCTCTTTGCCCTATCGCAACCCAGGCGATGAGGTCCGCCATTGGGAGCGGAAGCAAGGGCGCGCTTCTTTGTTGATCAGTGCGGGCAGCTTTTATGATCCAGTGCGATCGGACTGGGTGGAGATGGGCTTGCCTTATGGGCCTAAGTCTCGGCTGATCCTCGCGCACATCAATACCCAAGCGGTCAAAACGCAGTCCCGTGAGATCGAAGTGGGAGCGAGCTTGACCCAGTTTATCAAACGGCTCGGTTTGGCCAACAAAGGCAGCAATTTTAAGATCATCAAAGATCAATTGGCGCGGCTCACCGTTTCGGGCATCAGCCTCGCTTTTGTGAAAGACGAGTATTTGAGGGTCACCCAATCTCATATCATCGAATCGCTCAACCTTTGGCTTCCCGAGGCTCGCCATCAGCGGTCCCTCTGGCAGTCGACGATCGAGCTAGGGGAGCGCTATTATGAGAGTTTGGCCCAACATGCGGTGCCTTTGGACGAAAGGGCGCTGGCCGCCTTGGCCCATAATTGCATGGCCATGGACCTCTATTGTTGGTTGGCCCAGCGCTTGCATCGGGTTCACCCCCAAAAGCCCGCATTTGTCGACTGGCAAAGCCTCAAGGAGCAGTTTGGGCCCGATTACGGCCGTATGGCGGAGTTTAAGCGAGTTTTCCGTAAATATTTGCGCCTCAGCCTAACGCAGTATCCCGCTGCCAAACTCGAAGAGATCCACAACAAAGGCTTTCGGCTTTATCACAGTCCGGCCCCCATCCGGAGTACGCAGATCCTGATTTCGCGTTCTCCGCAGGAAAAAAGCGCCTAAGCCTTTACGACTACTTTGTCACTTTTAGGGGATGACCGCCGTGCGGAACGATTCCCTCCCGCAAACTGCCCAAGAGTAGGGGAGGGGAGGAGCCATTTTTTTCCACGACTCCTTTGTCACTTGAGTGATTTCGTCAAACTTATCCACGACACCTTTGTCACCCCCAAAAGCAGTTTTCCACGACCCTTTTGTCACCCATCAGCCGCTTATCCACGACGGCTTTGTCACCTAAGCACGACTACTTTGACACCCAAACCGATAGTATATCCGTTAATCATCTTCCTATAGTTTAAAATAACCGATAAAGGGCCGATTTGCTGTGGAAATGGGGAAAGGTGTTCGCTGCGCTCAAAATCTCTGATGGGGGCCAGCCCCCAAACCCCCGAAGTAAAGCCATCCGGCCAAATGCTGCCGCTACGGCTGTCAGGAGTCTTGTGAAAATGTCCCAGAATTTGTACCTTAGAAAGGCCGGGTGAAGAGGACGCAGGATCGCTGAAGAGCGCCTGCCAGCAATAGCCTCGGTGCCGGAAGCTGCGCTTTCCAAGCTTGACATCTGCTTGTCAAAATAAGATGCAAATCAGGTCGGAGATGCTTTTTCGGCCTTTTTTCGCGCCTGCGAGAGAGAATAAAAATGGATAAGCTGCCTTGAGAGAGGTAGCTTATTTTTTGTTTTTGCGTTCGCCCTGGCGGAGTAGATCCACAATCTCTGAATGCAAAAAGTAGTAACGCCCAAACTGCTTATAGGAGGGAATCTCGCCTGCACTGGCCTTACGCCTGATGGTGTCCTCAGATAATCCAAGGACTTCGGCTAAGGCTTTTACGGTATAAATTTTGTCTTCTGCCACTTCTGTAAGTTGTGCTCTTTCTCGTTTTTTGACAAATTGACTTGCCTTAATACTTAATTACACTTGTATAAAACGTATAAACAACATACTTTTAACAAAAGTAAATCAATCTATAGCAAAACGCCGGATCATAGACGCGGCAACGTCTCCCCGGCGAATTACAATGTAATTATGAACAATTTACACAAAAACCCGCAAGGGAGTATGCCTCCGCATGCTTTCCAGATCAGCCGCTGGCACCTACTGCTCTTTGTGTTGATCAGTCTCGCCCTGATTATGATTCAGCCCTATTATCTCGCCTATTGGCAGCCGGCCTTGCTCAGCGCCCAAGCCGATAGCAGCCAAAATGAGCAGGAAGGAGGATCTCAGCATGAATAAGCGGCTTACTTTCCATCGTTTTAGTCGGATCCTGCTGATCAATGAGATCCGAGATACTTTGACTGCGATTTTTCCCCCGCCCAGTATTGCGAGAAAATTGGGGCGAAACGCCAGCCTTACCGGTGCCTTAGCCATCGTTGGGCTGATCGCGACAGGGATCTCCACCATCCTGTCCTTTCCCTCTTTCTTCGCGATTTTATCGAACCCTGACTTTCAGCTCTTAGCCGCCAAAGTCTATGCTTGGAGCCTTTCCATCGCGGTTGCGGCCTTTATGTTTGTGATCATCAACCTCTTTGCCTCCAACCTGGCCGAGCTCGTCTATCGTTGGGGCAATCCCTCTTGGTCTGCTTTGGTCTTTTCCTTGCTGGTAGGCTGTGCGGTGGGCTATATGGATTACCATCGCATGATCGAGGGGACGGCCGTCTACGCCGAACGTTTAGCCGGAGCGCCTCGCACCACCCACCTGCCCATGGACGAACTGACCGCCAATATGCGGCAAAACTATCTCAACGAAATCGCTGAACTCAAACGCTCCATGAGCTGGTGTGCGGTCGCCGGCCACGGCAAAGGGAAAATCGTTCCCCAAGGGGAAGGACTCGCCCCCGAAATCCATTGCAAACATAGTGGCTGCACCCAATTGGCCTTTGGTCGCCGTGGTCAAAGCAAATGGCACGGCAAACAGTTTGCCCGCATCGATCAGCTGCATGCCGCCGTCCTGCAACTCGATGCCCATCACCAAAGCCAAGCCGAGAGTTATCGGCAGCTAGCCGAAAGCCAAAATGCCGCCCGCGCCCAAAAGCAAGCGAAATATGCGGGTTTTGGGGAAACCGCCTCGACTTGGCTTTATACGCTGATGTTGGTCTTTGCTTTGGTGGGGCATCTGCTCTATGTCGAAGCCGCCAAAAAAGCCGGCCTCGCCATCGAAGAGGTACGCGCCGCCCAAGCGGATCCACAAACGGAATCTTCGCCTCCTTTTTGGCAGCAAGTTTGGGATCATCTGCGCAACAGCCCCCTTCCCACCGCTGAAACCGAGTCCCGGCCTCCCGTAGGCTATCCGCAAAATGAGCAAGGCGAACAGAGCCACAATCAGCGTTCCGCTCCTACAGCGCAGTCTCCGGCTCCAGAAGGCTATCGCAACGCCCACTTTTCAGCTACTTATCAGCCCGGTCGCAACAGCCGCTTGGTCAAAAAAGAAAAGAACCGCCAAGCCATTTGGCAGGCGATCGACTATCTCCAAAAAAAGGAGCAAACCATCACCGCTGTGGCCGTCGCCCAACGCACCAAGCTCAACGAACGCACCGTCCGCAATCACTTCAAAGAGATGTTTCCCAAATGAACCGTCGGGGGATTGATTTCCCCCGCTTTTTATTTTTCTCTTTTTCACCCCCTGCGGGGAACGCTTCGTTTCGGCAAAATTGCCAAAAAGCCTTTATCTTTCGCCATGGCAAAGCAGCAGATCAATATTGACGGATTGGAGATTTCGCTCAAACGAGTGAATGAGGAGGATTATATCAGTTTGACCGACATGGCCAAGAGTCGAGACAATCAGCGGGCAGCTATTGTGATACAGAACTGGTTTCGCAACTCTGCTACGGTTCGTTTTCTCATTGCTTGGGAGCGTCAAAACAACCCTGATTTTAAAGTCAGTCAAATGACCGACTTTAAAGATTTTGCCAATGACGACCGTAACGCGATCACGGCTAAGCGCTATATCGAGATGACAGGAGCAATTGGCATTCAGTCTCGTTCTGGGCGCTATGGGGGCACTTTTGCCCATGTAGATATCGCGTTTGAATTTGGGAGCTGGCTCAGCCCTGAGTTCAAACTCTACCTGATCACGGAGTTCAAGCGCCTCAAAGAGGAAGAAGCCATTCGCATCAATTCGGGTTGGAACTACTCCCGTTTCCTCAGCAAAGTCAACTATCGCATCCATACTGACTCTATTCGCGATCATTTGATTCCGCGTCTCAGGGAGCAATCCCAACGCTTTAATGAGGTCGCCATCTATGCCGACGAAGCCGATCTGCTCAATCTAGCGGTCTTTGGCATGACCGCCAAAGAGTGGCGTGAGGCCAATCCCAGCCAAGCGAAAAAGGGCAATATCCGCGACCATGCGGATGTGATGCAGCTCAATGTGCTGGCCAATCTGGAAAGTCTTAATAGCGTGATGATTGAGGCAGGGGCCAGCAAGGAGAAACGCTTTCAACTGCTCACCAAAACGGCCATCTCGCAGTATGAACGTCTGGCAGTACAGGCAGGCATGAAGAAGTTGAAAGAGTAGGGGAGAGGGGTTCTATTTACCTCGAATTCGAGGTAATTAAACCTCAAAACTCCAGTCATCTCTCAAAAACCGGGAATTGAAAAGAGACGGGTTTATGCGGGATCTTAGACTTTGTCTACAAAACGATCCTGTATAAACATCCTAGCTTAGCATCTCTCATTTAACTTCAAACCCCTCGAAATGGAGGGGATTGAAAACCATCATAATTCTAGACACTCGCAAATGGGCGTGTTTAGATTAGATCGAGAAAATATCAGGTTCAAATCCTCTAGCATGATAAAGAGTAAAGCCTTTGTGGGGTAGGAGGAAAACACAATCTAAATGAAGTGGGAAACACTGAAGTGAAAGTCGTTATTTATTCAGTCGCCGTGGGATTCGAACCTCGATCTCAACTTTGTTATTAACAGGTACTTTTTTTATAAACTCAGCAGGTCTCGAAATAGTCTCTGCTATTTACGTATTATCAATTTGCCTTGTGTCATCAACTCATCTTCAGGGGAACGCAGCTCATAAAAGTACAAACCATCAGAAACAGAGCCAGTATTCCAAGTCCATTGAGTATGAAAACTAGCAAGCTCCTCCTCTCGCACCAATCGTCCTTTTTGATCCAATATTCGTAACTGAAACGCTTGAACACTAGGGGGAAGTGTCCAGCTAAATACAGCTTGTTTATTGGCTGGATTCGGGATGACTTGAAGCTGTGATTTTGCAGTTTCCGCTTCCAGCGGAACAGTATGACTCAATCCAAGGATGCGAATGATCGGTTTGACGATTACGCCATTGTATTTAAGAAAATGGCCTGCAACATAGTATTTATCGTTTTGAGCGGGGACGATTTTTCCAACTGCAGCAGGAATATTCCAATGATTACTAGAGCTATCGATTCCTTCACCATCTAAATAATCAAGTTCGATAAAACCATTGCCATCTGTTTTGACAATATTATTTCTAGGATAGCCTTGATATGTGCTAAACCTTCCTCCGATTAAATATCCGCCATCAGTTGTCGGACAAACCGTAAATATTTCTGTCCAAAAGCCTTCAGTAGCATTAAAATTATTGAAAGTGCTATCGATACTTCCATCAGTATTTAGTCTCATTATATGGACAGTATCAGAATAATTTTCTATAAAGAATGCTCCTCCAACAATAACTTTGCCATCAGCCTGTACGTGTAAAGGCTTGGGGTAACCTAATTTAAAGAAATCAGGTCGAAAGATTGTATCTAAATTTCCAAGGGTATCGATCAAGCAAAGCTTGTTTATGGAAACAGAGTCATATAGTACTAGTTGATTCCCATAAAGAAGTAGACGACTTTCATCATAACGAATGACATTACGAATATCAAATTCAGTATTGTGATGAAAACTCGTATCTACATAACCAGAAGATAGGATACGCATGAAATAAAGGCGTTTCTGAAAATTGTTGGGACTCGGAAATTTTGATCCATCACCGCCAACTAACATGCTACCATCAAGAAACACATAAGGGGTACGAGTTAGGCCACTAAAATTTGTATCTCTCGGGATAAAATCTTGATACACTAGGGTTCCAGTGTTTGTGAATTTGAATACATTGAAATTGCTATT
>JBCAWW010000070.1:0-12077 GCA_038534415.1 Bacteroidota bacterium
TTACCGATTAGTGGTTTCCTGATTTGGTGGGGACGAAAGAGAAAGAAGAAGCAAAAAAAACGCAAACCTCTCTCTAAACGGGAAAAGCTTGCAGTATGATTTTTCTAATTTAACAGACCCTTAGATATGTGCCACACTCGCTTTGGCTGCGGCTAAGGTTGTTTCGATATGCTGATCTGTCAGCGCGATCGAAAAGAACCATGACTCAAAAGCCGAAGGTGGTAAGTAGATTCCCCTAGAAAGCATCTGATGAAAGAAGGCCCGGAAGCGATCATTATTGCCTGCTTTGGCGGATTCGTAATCCTTTACCGGATCTTCGCAAAAATGCACACTGATCATGGAGCCAAGCTGATTGATCTGATGCGGTATCTCACTTAGTATCTCTCCCAATTCGCGTTTCAATTTTGCTCCTTTTTGATCTAGCGTCTGATAGATTGTTGGATTTTGGGCCAAATATTGGAGGGTTGTCAGCCCACTAATCATGGCGATAGGATTCCCACTCAAAGTTCCTGCTTGATAAACAGGGCCATTGGGAGCTAGGGTTTCCATGATTTCTGCGCCTCCGGCGAACGCACCCACGGGCATTCCTCCGCCAATGATTTTGCCTAGTGTTACCAAGTCCGCGGTGACACCCAATCTCTCCTGAGCTCCTCCTGCTGCAAGGCGAAAACCTGTCATTACCTCATCAAAAATCAATAAGATACCCGCCCGCGTACAAATTTCCCTCACTCCTTCAAGAAAGCCTGCTTGAGGAGGAATACAGCCCATATTTCCAGCCACTGGCTCGATGATCAAGGCTGCAATCTGACCTGGATTAGCTTGGACCAACTGTTCAACACTAGCCAAATCGTTGTATTGGGCGATCAAAGTATTACTTGCGCTATTACTGGGTACACCTGGACTATTAGGAACCCCCATTGTCAATGCGCCACTACCTGCTTGGATTAAAAAACTATCTGCATGACCATGATAATTTCCCGCAAACTTAATTACCTTATCTCTACGCGTATAGCCTCTCGCCAATCTGATCGCACTCATGCAAGCCTCGGTTCCTGAATTGACCATCCGTACTTTTTCTACACCAGGCACCATCGCCACGATTTGTTTGGCCATCTCGGTTTCCAAAGCAGTGGGCGCACCAAAAGAGGCGGAATCTTCGATTTTTAACTTAATAGCCTCAACTACTGGATCAAAGGCATGTCCCAATATCATGGGACCCCAAGAATTGATGTAGTCAATGTACTCTTGTCCTTCTTCATCCGTGATGATAGCCCCTTTGGCTTTGCGAACAAAGACTGGAGACCCTCCCACGCTATTAAAGGCTCGGACTGGAGAGTTTACCCCACCAGGTATGTATTGTTTGGCTTCATCAAACAAGTCTTGGCTTTTGGGATATGAATGCAGTATTTGAGTAGACATCTAAATTAATTTTGAATGAGATAACGAGCTGCTTCTTTGGCAAAATAAGTGGCGATAAGGCTCGCACCTGCTCGTTTGAAAGCAATTAGCGATTCGAGGATAGCGGACTTTTCTTCCAGATAATTTTGGGCTACTGCCGCGCGGATCATGGCGTATTCGCCAGAAACTTGATAGACTGAGATCGGCAAATCAGTTGCTTGCTGGAGTTGATAGACAATATCAAGATAAGGTAAACCCGGTTTTACCATTAAGATATCCGCCCCCTCTGCTTGATCTAAGAGCGCTTCGCGCAACGCTTCTTTATTATTAGCTGGATTCATCTGATAGGTCTTTTTATCTCCAAAGCCAGGGGCAGAATCTAGCGCGTCTCGAAAGGGACCGTAAAAGCTAGACGCATATTTAGCACTATAAGCCATAATGCCAGTCTTGGGATATTCCGCTTCTTCCAAGCGTTTGCGGATAGCGCCAATGCGACCATCCATCATATCGGAAGGAGCCACAAAATGGGCCCCTGCTTGAGCGTGGCTCAAAGCCATTTCTGCCAAAATCTCTACCGTTTTGTCGTTGACAATCTCGCCATCCTCTACAACTCCGTCATGTCCATAAGCCGAATAAGGATCTAGTGCTACATCAGTCATGATTAAGAGTTCCGCGAAGCGGGACCTGATAAACTTGACCGCTCTTTGCATCAGTCCATCTGGATTGAGTGCTTCAGTACCTTGGTTATCCTTACGGGTATCGGGTACTTTGACAAAAAGTAAGACTGCCTTAATGCCAAGGTGAACTAGCTCAGATAGCTCATCTTCTAAGCGATCCAAGGAATAACGAAAGTAACCCGGCATTGATGATATTTCTTCTTTGATACCCTGTCCCTCGATTATAAACAGAGGTGCAATAAAGTCTGCGGGACTCAAACGATTTTCTTGAACAATTGCCCGGATCGCAACATTCTGACGCAGTCGTCTTGGTCGGAAAATCTGCATAATTAAGAGGTGCTAGATGAAGAAAAGAGATTGGCCCAATCTTTTGGCTGTAAGTGGTCTAAGAGTTCTGCTTCGCGGCTTCCTACGCTTGGATGATGATCGTATTCCCAACGTACAGTAGCAGGTAAACTCATCAAAATGGATTCAATACGCCCATTAGATTTTAGTCCAAAGAGAGTGCCCTTATCATGGATGAGATTAAATTCTACATAGCGGCCTCGTCTGATTTCTTGCCATTTTTTCTCGGCCGTGCCGAACGCTTCCCCTTTACGTCTCCGCGCAATCGGGAGGTACCCATCCAAAAAGGCGGCTCCCATAGCTTGGACATACTGCTGCCACTGGTCGATAGACAGTCCTAGCTTTTTATCTCTGAGATAGTCATAAAATAAGCCTCCAATCCCACGTGCCTCCTGGCGGTGATGATTGTAAAAATATCGATCACAAGCTTCTTTAAACTGTGGATAAAGATGGACACCATATGGATCGCTGGTCTGTTTGAGGACTTGGTGAAAATGTACCGCATCTTCAGGCCAGAGGTAATAAGGTGTTAAGTCAGCTCCACCTCCAAACCAGCGATCAACTGCTTTGCCATTTTGATCATAAAGCTCAAAAAAACGAAAATTGGCATGCACAGTCGGGACCATCGGATTGAGTGGGTGTAGTACCAGTGAGAGTCCGCAAGCAAAGAAAACCTTTTCGGTTACTTGCAATTGTTTTTGCAAAGCAGCACTCAACTCTCCGTGTACCATAGAGATATTGACGCCCCCTTTTTCAAATACCGCACCCTCTTGAATGATGCGTGTACGTCCTCCTCCTCCTTCGGGTCGATCCCATTTGTCTTCTCGAAAAACCGCCTTCCCATCCAGCTCTTCCACCGCTACACAGATTGTATTTTGGAGCTGATGAATAAAATCTGTGAATTGTTTTCTCGCATCCATTATCCCCAATTTTTGACAGTATCTATAAAGGCTTTTGCATTTTCAACCGGAATATTGGGAAGGATGCCGTGTCCTAGATTGGCGATATAGTTTTGATTACCAAAAGCTTCTAGCATATCCTTAGTCAAGCGTTGGATCTCAGCTATGGGTGAAAGCAGCCTGCTAGGATCAAAGTTACCTTGCAAAGTAATATCATCTCCTGCATTGGCTCTCGCGAACTGAGGCCTTGTTTGCCAGTCAATACCCAAAGCAGCCGCATTGGTATTTGCGAGCTCTGGCAGCGCATAGCTACATCCCTTGGCATAAAGGATCACAGGAGCTTGGTCTATCGAGTTCGCAATCTGCTTGAGATAAGGCAAGGAATAAATCCTAAAATCTGTCGGGCTCAGTAGGCCTCCCCAAGAATCAAACACCTGCACCGCGTCAGCACCAGCTGTTACCTGCGCTTGTAGGTATTGGATCGTCGCATCGGTAAGCTTTTGAAGCAACTTGGCGGTTGCTTTCGGTTCTTTAAAAGCAAAGGCTTTAGCTTTTGCAAAATTTTTAGCCCCTTGTCCCTCTACCATATAGCAAAATAGTGTCCAAGGAGAGCCCGCAAAACCAATAAGAGGTACTCTTCCGGCTAAGGTCTTACGCGTCAATGTCAATGCATCCAAAACATAATGTAGCCGATCAGCCATATCCCCAACCTCTATTTTGTCTATTTGTTCTGGGGATTGAATCGTAATTGGTAGCCTAGGTCCCTGTCCCGTTTTCATCGTAACTTCAAAGTCAAGGGCTTGTGGGATGACTAATATATCAGAGAAAATAATTGCGGCGTCTACGCCAACCTGATCAACCGGCATGACCGTTATTTCGGTCGCAAGCTCGGGATTTTCAACTCTTTCAAAAAAAGAATATTTAGCCTTTAGTTTCATGTAATCTGGTAGGTATCGCCCTGCCTGACGCATCATCCAAACGGGAGGTCTAGGTACTGTCTCTTGTCGGAGACTTTTCATGAAAAGGCTTTGATCGGTCAACTCCTGAAAAGGCTTTTTTGATATAAGGGAGGAGGAATTTTTCATATCTAAGAGTAAATATTGTTAAAAGTGGATCGAATGGAGGCTAGTAGCCCTTCCTTACTAGGTTTGTCAGCGATCCTAATGGATCTGACTTTGGCTTCTTTTAAGGCTTGGGCCGTAGTCGGGCCGATGGCAAAAGCTATTTTACGCTTTGGCCATTCATTGAGCTGAAAGAAGCTTGCTACGGCAGAAGGGCTATAAAAAATCGCACCTTTAGCCTCGCCCCAAACGATGACTTGCGATTTTACTTTAGTTTGGTATACAATACTTTCACGGACTGCAAATTGAGCTTGCTTCAACTTGGTGGGTAGGATCGGCAAACGATCTGCTTTGCAGAAGTATCTCACTGGCTGAGGAGAATAATTGTCGATAATCTTTTGGGCCAGTTCTGCACTATTAGATGCGTGGCAGCTTGTTGATAGTGTTTGCTTAATTAAATATTGACTAGTAGCGGGTGCTATCGAAGCTATCGTCTTGGAACCTAGATTTTGTAGTTCCTTCGGTGATAAGGATTCCAAAACTGCTTTCACGGCATTTTTACTGGTAAAAACTACTACTTCTTCCTGAAGATTTCCCTTTAGGGTAAACCTTAAATAGTTGGTTTCTATCATCGGGTAGGCCTTCAGTCGAACGCCACAATGAGCCCACCATCTCTTTTCTTGTTGAGAGGCTTCTCGGGTTGTGATTAGCGCCCATTCAGTTTTCATAGGCGCAATCTTTTAATATCTCGGCTGCTCCTGCTTTGATCATGCTTTCAGCATAACGTTCACTTGCACCAGCTAGCTCTTGACTACCTAAAGTCCACTCTCGATAAATCCGATTGCTGCCATCCGTACTTAAAATGACCGCTTGGAAATAGATTTCCTCTCCTGATATTTGGGCTAAAGCACCTACAGGTGAGCTACACCCAGCCTGCAAAGTCCTAAGAAAGGAACGTTCTAAACTTACTGCTTTATGTGTTGGCTCATGCGTCAAAGCAGCCAGCAGCTTGATTAGCTCTTTTTGGTCTTCTCTACAGACAATGCCAATAGCTCCTTGAGCAGGGGCTGGTATCATCCAATCGAGTACTTTGATTGGGTATTGATCGCTTATCTCTAAACGCTGAAGGGCTGCTTCGGCCATGATCACACCGTCCCAACTGCTCTTTTGGGTCTTGGCTAATCGAGTTTGGATATTGCCTCTAATGTTGGAAAACTCACTATTAGGATATCTATGAGCCCATTGGGCTTTACGTCTTAGACTGCTGGTGGCGATATGCCAATTGGCTGCGATAGGTTCTTCCTGCCAAGGTCGAGTTCCCACCAATACATCTTGATGAGATCCTCTTGGCAATACGGCGACGAGCACAAGGCCTTCGGCCAAAATAGTAGGCACATCTTTGAGCGAATGCACCGCTAGATCGACCTGCTCGTTCAGCAAAGCTGTATCTAAAGAACGAGTAAAAATTCCTTGTATGCCATACTGATAAATTGGTTGATGAAGATTTTGATCGCCAAAGGTTTGAATGATCTCAGGCGCGCTATCTTTGCCTTTGCGGGCCAGTAATTGCCTGACTTGTTCGGTTTGCCAAAGTGCTAATGTACTTCCGCGCGTTCCTATCTTAAGCATTTACTGTTGAGATTGAATTTTTGACTGGAAATTGGAAAGTTCCTGAGCTAGCTCCTGATGATTATGATTGATAAATTTGGCTAGTTTGGCTGTCAGGCTATGAATGAGATGTTGACTCACAACTTCGGCTGCTTGTATATCTTTTGAAGGGTTTTTGCGCTGAAAGCGTTGTATTTCGGCCTGTTTGGTCTCGTTGAGCTCCTGCTTTAGCCAATGAATCAAAGGCGAAAACTGTTTTCGAGATAACCATTCTTGAAAGGCTAATAATTCTTCTTTTACGATTGATTCAGCTTGGGGAATAGCTGCTTTGCGCTTGGCAAAGGTCTCACCTGTCATCTGCGCAATTTGGTCCAAATCAAGCAGTGATTTTTTATCCATTTGCCCAATGCTCGGATCAATATTATTTGGGACGGCTAAGTCGAGAAACAGCTGAGCAGCAGCAGTATTAACTGACTTGGCATCAAGAATAAATGAATATGCGCCAGTAGCGGCAATGACAACATCGGCTTGAGCGATTGCTGCCTCTTTTTCCTCATAGGAGAGCGCCTCTATCCCGTTTACTTGGGCAAACTCTTGGGCCTTGCTAAAACTCCGGTTACTCAGTTGAAGTTGTGCCTTTGGAATATGCTTAATGATATTGTAAGCACAACTTTGCCCAATTTCTCCAATACCAAGCAAAAGGACTTTGGGTTGTTCTAGGGACTGCTCACGGCACCATTTTTGGATTGCTTGAGTCGAAGCATAAGAAACCGTTGCACATCCATCAGATATGTGTGTCTCATTTCTTACTCTTTTACTTGTCTTGAGCGAGGTGTTTACCCATCGCTCCATGATCGGATGAGTGCTATGCTGTTTGCTTTGTTGCCAAGCTTTTTTGACCTGATTACTAATCTGAAGATCACCAATAATATAGGATTCGATACCACTACTTACTCGCATCAAATGTTCCATCGCCGAATATCCCTGTAAAGTCCACGCGTGCTCAGTGATAAATTCGACAGAGGCTTGACTGTGTTGGGCCATTAAGGCCTTAAGTTCATAGGGGTTTATACCAACAGAATACAGCTCAGTTCGATTACAGGTAGATAAAACTAAGAGTCCTTGGTCCTCTTCACTTGCAATACTAGACAGGAGTGCTTGTTGAGCGTTTTGATCCAAGCTGCAAAGACCTCGGTCTTGTATAGATGTCTGCTTGTAATCGATCCCTATCGTGAAAAAGGATTTAGCTATATCATTAGGAAGTATTGACGGTGCCAAAAGCTGTTTAGCGTTTAATAATTGAACATTCAGCATACAAAAATAACGAGCTAAAGAAATTGAAAATATCGCGATCCGTAGTTTTTATCTCTATTCAGGAGAATCATTTTTATATGTCGATAGATTTTTTTTATCATGCGACATTATTCATAAAAATGCTTATATAGCCAAACAAAGGCTTTAATTGGTTCGTTGTATAGCGGTAACTTAATATTGAAATGCTTTCTGTAAGTCCCATTATATTTCTTGACTCTAAAAAAAATAACGCAAAAAGTATAAAAAAGTACCATCAGCTAGACGCTGAGTTGGCTGTAGAGGTAATTAAACCTGTTGAAAAGGGAAATGTGAAGTTTGTATGCGACCCTGAGCCTAGTTTGATCCAGTACTATTTTGCAGTTGGAGGCAATGCTCAACTCTCTTTTATGGGGGGACGTTATAGTAGGGAACTTGCTGCGAACTATTCGTTATTAATTTATCAGCCTAATCAAAGGCTCGGCTTTGAATTGGAATTAACAGAAAATACTCAGCTTGTCTGTCTGTTTATCAATGTTCAGCGCCTTCACAGACTTTTTACACATGATCTAGGAGCACTTCCTTTTTTGGAAAGTGAGCAGATCAATCAGAAGTTCTACGAAGAACGCTTAATCCCTAACAATCTGGGCATGGTCCTTAGCCAATTGCTAAACGATGCACATATCCCCAGTAATGAAAGCCTTTACTTTCAAGCAAAAGCGCTTGAAATACTTAGTTTTTATTTTCACCAATCAGAGGAAGAAGAAGGGGATCGTTGTCCCTTTTTACTGGATGAAAATAAAGTCAGCAAAATCCGCATGGCGAAACAAATCATCCAAGATCGGATGTTAAATCCTCCCCCTCTCAAGAGTCTAGCCAAGGAAATTGGACTGAATGAATATCAACTCAAAGTTGGTTTCAAGAATATCTATGGCAAATCAGTTTACCAACATCTAGGCGAGTACAAAATGCAAGTGGCCCGCCGATTATTGGACCAACAAAATATGCGTGTAAACGAGGTTAGCGACAAGATCGGCTACAGTAATCCAAGTCATTTTATAGTCGCTTTCAAACGCCAATTTGGGGTAACCCCCAAAAAATACCTCATGTCACTCCGCTAACAACAAAAAATCACTGCTTTCAATATGTCAATCAACCAGGCAAAGAAGGGTATCCTCTTAGTCAACTTAGGATCCCCAAACTCTTACGAAGTAAAAGATGTAAAGCCCTATCTAAACGAGTTTTTGATGGATGAACGGGTAATCGATCTCCCACTGTGGCTACGTAAATTTTTAGTGCAAGGTATTATTCTCAATACCCGACCACCTAAATCAGCCAAAGCTTATAAAAAGATCTGGTGGGACGAAGGTTCGCCCTTGATTGTGATCAGCAAAAGAGTACAAGCAAAGTTAGCCAAGGAGTTGCCAATGCCAGTTGGACTAGGCATGCGCTATGGCAATCCTTCTATCAAAGAAGGCTTTGAAGAGCTTTTGGCTATGGCCCCCAATCTAGAAGAAGTATTGCTGATTCCTCTATATCCCCATTATGCAATGTCTTCTTACGAAACTGTAGTTGTAAAGGCTGAGGAAATTAAGAAAGCGCATTTTCCCCATTTGAAAATGGACGTTCTTCCTCCATTCTATAATGAGAAAAACTACATCTCAGTATTAGGTGAATCAATTAGACCTCATCTACCAGAAGGCTATGATCATCTCTTGTTTAGTTATCACGGGGTACCCGAACGCCATATCAAAAAAGGAGATGCAACGAAAAAGCATTGCTTGAAGTCCGGAGATTGCTGTGATATGAGCTGTCCTGAAGCACAAGCGGTTTGTTATCGCCACCAAGTGAAAGAAACCTCCAAACTGGTTGCCCAGTATCTCGAAATACCTGAAGAAAAATATACCGTAGCCTTTCAAAGTCGCCTAGGACCTGACCCGTGGCTCAAGCCCTATACCGCCAAGACGCTAGAAGAATTGCCCGAAGCAGGCATCAAAAACCTAGCAGTAGTTTGTCCTGCCTTTGTCTCTGATTGCTTAGAGACCATAGAAGAAATTGGTATGGAAGGGCAAGAATCCTTTTTGGAGTCAGGTGGAGAAGCTTTCAAGATGATTCCTTGCCTTAATGACCAGGACCCCTGGATACATTTGCTTGCTGATTATATCCAGACTTGGGCTGAAGAAAAGGTACATGCCTGAAATCAAAACCGAATTTCTCGTTCTTGGAGGAGGGATTAGCGGGCTTAGTGCGACCTATTCCCTCATGAAAGCCGGTAGAGAAGTTACCCTAGTCGAGCAAAATGCTAGGGTTGGGGGGGCTATTTACAGCCACCATACAGGAGCTTCGATTTTTGAAAGAGGTGCCAATTCTATGGCATCTCACCAAGCAGTTGCCGATTTGATCAAGGAATTGGAGATCGACGATGCCCAAATCAACGCTTCTGTTCATGCTCCCAAGCGTTTTATCGCACGTGATAAGCAAATTCACGAAGTAGCCCCTAGCTTGAAGTTTTTGTTTGGATCTAAACTCTTAAGTACCAGAGCAAAGCTCAGATTAATTCGAGAACCTTTTATCAAGTCTAAGTCTCCTGCTGGCGAGACCGTCGCTGACTTTTTTATCAGGCGTCTAGGCCGCGAAAACTATGATTATCTCCTCAATCCAGTTATTGGTGGTATATACGCAGGGAAGCCCGAAAGCCTTGAAATGCAATCTGTATTCCCACAGCTTATCCAATGGGAGGCGGATTATGGCTCCTTATTCAAGGGCATCAAGCAACAGCAAAAATCGGGGCAAGCGCGCAAGATTGTCAGCTTCAAAAAAGGGATGGACTTCTTGCCCAAAGCTATTGCTCAAAGCTTAGGAGAGCGCGTACTTTTAGAGAGAAAGGTCCTTTCAATTACGAAAGAAAACCAAGGCTATGTGGTGAATTGTGAGTGCAAGGGGCAACTCGAAACCTATCGTTGTTTGTACTTAGTTTCCTCTTTGCCAGCGCATCAAGGTGAGTTATTTAGAACTCTCAGTCCACAAGTGGCAGACCTTTTATTGGAGATCCCTTATGTCCCTATGGGGATCGTACATATTGCTTTTGATGCTCAACAGCTTGCTACACTGCCTCAGGGTTTTGGTTTTCTGTTACCGGAAGAGGAGAGCAAAGATTTACTAGGCGTGATTTGGAATAGCTCGGTATTTCCGTCCCATTTTCCTCCTGATCAAAGAGTTTTCACCCTTTTTGTCGGCGGTAGCCGAACGCTTATCCAAAGCCAAGCCGAGTTAGAGGAAATGCTACCCCGACTCCTCTCAAAATTCAAAACTTACTTGGGCATAAGCGTAAATCATAGCCAAATCTCTACCTTCTATTGGCCCAAGGCCATCCCTCAATACACTAATGGACACGCCCAAAGGCGCCAACAAATTGAGTCCTCCCGCCCCAAGGACCTACTTCTAGTGGGTAACTATCTTGACAAAGTTTCAGTAGGCGATAATGTTGCTAATGCGACGCTAGCTGTTAGCGAGTTCATAAATACAGGTTAGTAGCGTTCCGCGCAGCGGTAAAGATTACCTAAACTTAGGTATTGTATCAAAAAAGGACATTGGGCAGTTTTGCTATTTAGAATTGGTCTAAATAAAATCAGCAAAATGGAAAAGTCCCGATGGATTTCTCGGGTAGGGCATCACCAAAAAAAATGGTATCTGCGCTGGCATCTATATTTAGGATTATTTGCCGGTACGATCATTATGGTAGTAGCTCTTTCGGGGACTGTTTTGACCTTTAGGGATGAAATCGACCGTTGGTTAAATCCTGATTTATTATTGGTAAAACCCCAAGGGGAAGTCCTGGCTATACATAAACTCCTCGAAATAACCCAAAGACAAGAGTCTGATTGGGAAATCGTTGGGATTTTTGTGCCAGAGCTAGACCAACCAGAGCGATCCTACCAAATTCGGGTTGAAGGGGATAAAAGACAGATTTTTATCAATCCTTATGATGGGCAAATCATCGGCAGCAGGGTCCGAGATGATGCTTTTATTGGGATTATGCTCTCACTACATCGTCGATTGCTCCTACCAACTTGGGGGCGATACATAGTCGGTATCAGTGCGCTAATTTTGGTGATCATGACCATAACGGGTTTACGGCAATGGATCCCCAAGCGCTGGAAAATGCTCCAATCAAGACTGAGCGTTCGCTTTAGCGGCAGTAAAAAAAGACAAAACTACGATTGGCACAATGCTTTGGGATTCTACTCGGCTCCCTTTGTGTTGATTTTGGCGCTTACGGGCTTTGGGATCACTTTTACTACGATTTTGGTTCCGCTTTCCTTTTTGTTGAGCGGTGAACCAGTACAGACACTTGAAACCATTTTTGATCCTCAATCGGTGATCCAATCTGAAAAATCGAGTTCTATTACTGTAGAGGAGGCAATTACAATTGCCGAGGCAACGATAGAAGGTGGGGTATTTACCAGCATAAATATGCCCCATGATTCACTAGGAGCTTTTCAAGTTTTTCTCAACGTACCGCAAGCAAACGGTACCCTAAAGAGAGAGTTTTTAGCGATAGATCAGTACAGCGGCGGTGTAATCTATGACACCCCTCATGATGGTCCCTATTTGGGGATGGCGTTTCTAGACTGGTTGACGCCACTTCATTATGGCACTTTTGGGGGAAGCTTCACCCGTTGGGTGGTATTCTTTGCTTCCCTTATTCCGGTAGCCCTTTATTTCACCGGCCTATTTATATGGCTTCCTCGATTTAAAAAACAACGAAAAAGCATCCCTAAAACGAGTCCTGTCAAACC
>JBCAWW010000071.1:0-12050 GCA_038534415.1 Bacteroidota bacterium
ATACTTTTGAGGGGGACCATCTTGAATCCATTGCTCATCGGCAAGGTCAAGGTTTGGGGTAACTGCTGGCTAGAAAGATCTTTGATCAGGGCATCAACGGAGGCGCGATAAGACTGCTCCAACTCAGGGGTCTTTTGCTTATTGCCCTGGAGAGATGCTAGCTTTTTGACGGCACCTTTCAGTTCGTTGACGCTAACCGGCTTGAGTAAGTAGTCTGCGGCACTCGCCTTTACTGCTTTGATGCCATAGGCATCATAAGCCGTAACAAAAACCACCGAAAAATTTCGTTCCTCTACCGATTCCAAAAAGGAAAAGCCGTCCTCATTTGGCATTTGGATATCCAAAAATACTACATCAGGATTGTGCTCTGCTAGCAATTCTCGGGCTTTTTGAGCCGAGTCAGCCATGCCGAGAAGCACTATCTCTGGACAGTAATTTTTGAGCAAGAGCGCAAGATTTTCCCGACCGTGGTATTCATCATCCACGATAATAGCCCGCAGTTTCATGTCAGCCCTAAGATTAAATGAGTGTTTCAATTTCGACAAAAGTCCTCTTTCCTGCAAAAATGACTTTCGTACCTTTGTGCTATGAAAATCTCCAACTGGGGGAATTACCCAATTGTCGACGCTGAGGTACAAAGTACCTTCAGACTTAATGATGGTTGCTTACAGGGTATACCGAGAGGGATGGGTAGATGTTACGGAGATGCAGCACTTTCTCCCAATATCCTCTCTACTCCCAAGGCAAATCGCTTGATCAACTTTGAGGTGGCCAAGGGCATATTGACGGCCGAGGCCGGTCTGAGCATCGCCGAGCTATTACCGATTATTATTCCTCAGGGCTGGTTTTTACCCGTAACCCCAGGCACCAAATTTGTCTCTTTGGGCGGAGCAGTAGCAGCAGACGTTCACGGCAAAAACCACCATAGCGAAGGCTCGATTGCCGCTTATTTGTTGGCATTTACCTTGCTTTTACCCTCCGGGGAACGCTTATCCTGCTCCCCTACAGCAAATACAGAGATCTTTCATGCGACAATCGGCGGCATGGGCCTCACCGGCTTGATACTTGACATAAGCTTACAGCTAAAACCCATAGAGACCAGCGCCATCACCCAGGATAGCTACAAAGCCCGCAACCTCAGCGAGCTGCTGGAGCTACTGGATCGCTATGAACCCTCCACCTATAATGTGGCTTGGATCGATTGTATCCCCAAAGGCAAAAACGAGGGGCGCTCTCTCCTGATGGTTGGAGAGCATGCCACCAAAGCGCAAATCCAACAACACAAATGGGCCCAAGCGCCCTTACAAGTGCCTCAAAAGGGACGTATTTCGGTTCCCTTTTCCTTACCGGGTTTTACCCTCAACAAATTTACAATTGGGGCTTTCAATACGCTCTACTATCACAAACAAAGACGCAGCCACATAGCCAGCATTACCGATTACGACACCTTCTTTTATCCGCTAGATTTTATCCATCATTGGAATCGTATCTACGGCAAGCGAGGCTTCACCCAATACCAGTTGGTGATCCCTAGAGAAGCTGGCAAAGAAGGCTTACTCAAGGTATTGAACAAGGCGAGGGCCGCGGGTTTTGGTTCATTTTTAGCCGTACTCAAATTATTAGGGCCGTCCTCGCCAGGGATATTATCGTTCCCGATGGAGGGCTACACTCTCACCCTCGACTTCCCCATCACCAAACGCCTTTTCCCGCTACTCAATGAGCTAGACGCGATAGTAGTGGACCATGGCGGCAGGGTTTATCTAGCCAAAGACGTACGCCTAGGAGCCGAGACCTTTCGCAAGATGTACCCGCGCTGGGAGGAGTTTGCCAACATCCGTCAAAAACTCGATCCGCAAGGTTTGATGCATTCGCTGCAGTCTCAGAGATTGGAGATATAAGCCTTGTTTTTCAGCTTCGCAGAACGCTTGTCTCTCGGGCGCGGCATGCACGCAGCTACCATCCGCAGGATGCTACAGTTCAGAACCCCTTCTGGGGGAGTCCCGAGATAAGCGTTCTGCGAAGCAGCATCCCTCAAAGCAGCCAAAAACAAAACGCCCAATACCCAAAATTAAAATTGGACATTGGACGTTGCCAAAGCTTTAAGCCTACTTGATGATCACTTTCTCATCTTTGATCACCGCCCAACGCTTATCGTTGCCGAGGGCAGTACTGAGGATTCTTGCTGCGGGCTGATCCCCTTGGCTTTTGTAGCGAATCATATCACTGCCACCTCCAACTGTGATCTTAGGATTGCTGCTACTCGCCTGACGAAACACTTGTAGATCATCAAATTGAACGTCGCTATTTCCGCTTCTAAAAGAGAAATGCTTGCCCGTTTTGATCGGGCTGGGATCGGTCCAACTCAATACTAATTGGTTGTTGAGAAAGACTTGAATCAAGCCCGATTTGGGTGAGTAAGTCAGTTTACAATCATACCAATTACCGGGATTGAGGGAGATGATTTCGGTAGCCTCTTGCTTAAAGACATCGTTGCGGACTTCGTATATCTCAACTTTATCTTGGACTGCATTATAGTTGCGAAACCATACAAAATAAGAGTCGCCACGATTGGCTTTACGGGCATCACTCGCAAAAAAGTGGATCCCAAAGCGCTGATTATCGCCACGACTGACGAGCTTGGTTCGCCAATGATAGAGGTAGGTCTCATTGCTGGACTGCTTGAGACTCGCGTAGATATTGCCGTTGCCTTCGTTTTGGTCGGTCTGTTCTAGCACCCCATCATTAAATTTCCAGCTGCCATTGACCATTGTCCAGCGACCATTTATGCGATTGCCGTCAAACTCATCTAGCAAAAAGCCTTGCTCGTCATTTGCCCCCCAACTTTTACCATCAAAATCTGCCGCTAAATAAAAGGGCTGAGCGTTGGCGGTATTGGATAGGGTATAGTTAAAGTCATTGCTAAAGCTCAAAACAGAGCCACTATCTCCTCCGGGGGGCGTACCCCCGCCACTATTGCCGGGATTGATCGCTACCGAACCTCCCATCTGAGCAGAGCCCTGAGCTGGTTTGGACCAGCGGATATTACGATCTACAATCAGCGAGTTGGCGATAAAACTACCATTTGCTTCGAGATCCCCTCTGCTCCCTACGCTTACTTTGACGGTACTACTCGCCCGTTTTTTATAAACGGTGATATTGTCATAGGCCACGATACAATTGCCGCTCCGCAGAGAGATACCTTCTCCTCTTGTCAGGGGATAAGGATCGACCCAAGAGGCAGTGAAGCGATTGTTGAGATAAACTTCGATGCGGCCTTTTTGGGGATTGTAGATGGTTTTAAAGTCGTAGACTTTGCCTTTTTCTAGATTGACTGATTTTCGAACCTTACGATCAAACTGATCTTTGTAGGTTTTATAAATCTCGATATAGTCTGAAGATCCGCCTTCGCGAATCCAAATAAAGTAGGAATTACCGCGGTTTTCGTTGCCAGGGGCACTAGCAAAAAAGTGAATACCATGACGCAGGTTTCCAGTATTGCCGGTCATGCGAGACTGCCAATGATAAAGATAGGTTTCATTGCTCCGCTGGGTCAAGCTTGCGTAAATATTGGTATTGCCTAGCGCAGTATTGCTTTGGAGGAGTTGGCCATTTTGTACTTTCCAACTACCGGCTTTGGCCGTCCAACGCTTACTCAATCCATTGTCAAAATTGTCGTAGAAAAATCCACTAGAGGTTTGCGACAGATATCCTTCAGGCGTAGCCTGGGCGAGATTATAAAATCTGGAGACGATCCCGCGACCGCTGCGGTCTTTGTCTTCAAATCGTAGATTAAAGGACGCATTATACTGCGACGCTAAAATAGGCTTCGTTTCAGGTGCAGAGTTGGCATAGCTCAAATTAGCGTCAAAGGTGCCGTCAAAGACGGGAGGCGGCAGGGCCACTCCTGTATTGCCAGTGCTATTATTGCCATTATTGGTGTTGTTGCCAGTATTATCATTACCACCTAGATTGCCATTGTCTACCACGGCCCCGCCTTTGGTACGCCAAGAGGCTGTCCAACCAGGCCCATTGGTACGATTGTCGGTGCGAAAGCGAAGCGTCAATCCACTTCCAGTAGAGGTAAAAGACCGATTGAGCGGCAAGTTTTTACCGTCATAGACGCCAAGTCGACGGCCAGTGGTGTCTTTGCCATCAAATATCTCTAAGAAGTCGTGATCGGCCTCAGTTTCGAATGAGGAAAACTTAAGTTCTACCCTACCGCCATCGGCCGGAATGATCCGATAAACCCAAGATTCATTATTGCCATAACCCGCCAAGGTGCCTCCCGAATCATAAAATCGACCGGCATTGGCATTCGTGGTATAAGTTTTAGGGCTAGTGCTCCTTGCGATATTGGGCGTCACAAAGCTTTCCCCGCTGATCGCAGAACTATCTCCATTACAGATCGCTTGGATCTGCCACTGATATAGGCCGTTGGCCCCTAGGCCTGTCAAGGTAATGGAAGATTCCTTAGTAGCATAGCGCCCAACTTTACTTCCCAACTGTCGACGCACCGTGACTACATAGTTGTCGGCATCCGCAACGGGATTCCAACTAAGGGTAGCGAACATTGGACTGATATTGCTGGCCAAGAGACTGTTGGGCAAGGCACAAGCCGCCGCTTCGCGGGTAGAATTATAACTTATATGCCAACCTCCTTTATTGATCTGACAGTCGGAGCGAAACTCGATAAAGGCAGCGCCTGACTTCGCCACGATCGTACCGGGATTGACATCGCCCGTAAAACGCCCCAAATAGCGACCGTTGATATCGGTCCCATCATAGATGTCCAAATAGTCATAAGGCTTGTCCTTGGTCCCTTCCAAATCAATCATCTTGAAAGTCAAAGTCACCGAGGTCGCCTTCTTGGGTTGAATCAACCAAGTCTTGCGTGCCTGATCAGGATAATTATTGCTTTTGCCGCCATCATCATAAAACTCTCCCTTGCGATCCGTGATCATCACCGGAGTTGGCTCAGGATTGATGAGGCGATAAAATCGGTCCCAATCCCAGTATGGACCGGGGTCTATGTGGTCATTGCCCCGAAAGTGTTGGTGTCCCTTGATTTTGTAGCAAAGGTTGCCCAACGCTCTCACCCCACTGGTGGGAGGGCCACCAAAAGTTTGCAGCGGATTGATATTGTGTCGCTTACAAATGTTACGGACCAGTTCGGCAGAACTTTCGTACATCTCATTGGTGTACCAAGAAGCGCCATCATCAATAAATCCTTCATGTTCGATTCCAATGGCTTCAGCATTGTCGGTTCTTACGTGAAAGCCTTTGTCCTTTTCGCAGACCATTTGAGTGATCTGACCATCGGAGGCACGTATGATATAGTGAGCAGATACCCGCGCACGTGAATTGCGAAACCAAGAAATCGCACTAGAGTAGGAGCCTTGAATGGTATGAATGGTTACATATTTAATGTCTTTTCCCCCACGGCCCGAACTATAGTTGTTGCTGTGAGCAGGACTCCAAATAGCACCCGGAAAGTCCACCGTTGAATTACTAGCCGTACAACCCGCAGAGCGATTATTGACACTGCCACCATTGTCGGAAGTGATGCCTCTAGTAGATACCGTTACTCGCTTGGCGCTGAGGACTCGATACGTCTCCCGCCCAAATATTTGCTCATAGTTAAAGACTTGTCTACTGCGGTGGCGAGTATTGATATGGGGCCGCTGCATCTCCGTAAGGATGGAGTAAAACTGCTGATCGGTCGCATAATTGTTGATCGTACTATTGTCCTGAGGGATCTCACTCAAATCCGCGATGATGGGTTCATGCGAAGAAACGGAGCGAGTAGTCATCCGCTTATTTTGCTGCAGCTTAGCGTAGGATTCTGCATACGCCAAAATACAGGCCCTAGGTGAAGCGATGATTTCCTCCTCACTAAAGGAAGAGAGAGACGCAATCTTTTCAAGACTATTGTTAAAGTAACCCTTACCGTCTTTGACCAAGCCCATGACTCCATAAAAGGTCGGCAGATGCTGACAACTTTCTCGCGGCACAAGGTGCTGCATACGAGTATTGGTAAAAGCCACGGCCTCCAATAATCCTTCTGGTACACTAGGATAGCGCCGGTAGGCTTCGTCGAAATAAGCAGCATAGCGGTTACCGACAATTTGCGCCGATAAGCTTAGCACACTAAAAAGCAGTATGCCAATAAATGCAAAGATGCGGGAGCTAGAGTTTTGCATAGGTTGATCGTTTCCTCCTGAAATGAATCGAATTTACACGAATCTTAACTAAAAAGTAGAGAACCACCTACAATTAGATACGATTCAATCACTAAGGTTTTAAAAATTTTGAAACTTTCAATATATTGTAGAAGTATAATATAATGAGGTATTTATAGTCGCTTTTGCGCAAAATCAGCGTAAATTTGTCCCTCACACATTGATGAGATTTTTGTATGGATCCTGCCGTTGATATTAAGAAACGTACCGAGTTTTTTATCCGAGACCTACACGCCCGTGAAACCATGCGCTTAGGCTGGTATCGCCAATTTGGTATCAACGAAGAAAAACTACGAAACTTACGCGAGCGTAAAGCTCATCATACTGCATTTTTGCGTGATTTGTTGCGTAAAAGAGGAGTTAGCCCCGCTTGGTACGCACGTTTCTTTTACATTGGCGGCCATATTTTTGGGTTTTTCTCGGCTTTCTTTTCTAAAAAGTTCATGGACCGTATAGAAAGAACGCTTGAGTTCTGGATTTTAATGCGTTATAAGAAATACCTGCAAGAAATGACCCTCGATGCGACACTGCGCTCTATGGTCGAATCTCTCCAATTGCAGCGCCTCACCCATAATGAACCCGGACCAGACGTACTTAGTTTGATCGAAAACTTCATTAAGGAGCAAGAAAAAGTATTAAAACTTCGCTAAGAGGGGATTTTTTCCTGACAATTTTTATTTTTTTTACCGCTGCGCGGAACGCTTCCCTCTGGGTTGCGGCATATTTGCACAAACCCTGCTAGTATTCACTTGGGTGGGAGCAGCGGCATGCATTTCAGATGCCAGAGATAAGCGTTCTGCGAAGCAGCCCCTAATCAATAATCACAAACTCAGTACGACGGTTTTTAGCCTTACCCGCCTCGGTATCATTCGCTACAAGCGGGCGGCTTTCGCCATAGCCAATCGCCTTGATTCTTGCAGTCTCTATCCCCTGCTGGGCGAGATAAGCTTTCACCGCATCGGCCCTTCTTTGGCTGAGATTTAGATTGTCGGAGTCCGTGCCTACATCGTCGGTATGCCCACTGATTTCGATACGCACGCGTGGATTTTGTTGGAGAAAATAAAGCAAAAAGCCCAGCTCAGCGGTAGAGGTTTCTTTGAGTTCGTATTTACCTGTCTCAAAAAAGATATTTTTCAAGACCACAGGCACGCCCTTTTTGACTTTCATCATCGGGATGGTAATATCAAAATAGGTCTCTTCGTCTAGCTCTTTGAGATAAAAATTTTGACTGACAAAGAGGTAGCCCGGCGCACTGACAAAAGCCGCATACTCGCGCTCAAGGGGTAAACTCATCAAAAATCGGCCATCACTACGTCCTGTTTGCATATCGCGAAGAGTGTCTCCAGTCTCTACATCAACCAATCTCAGGCGCGCCTGCACTGGAGCCCGTGTCAAACTATCAATGGTGACACCTCGCAAGAAAGTGGCGATCTCTGGGCGGATGCGTTCGTCGAGGACGAACTGGTACAAATCACTCTGCCCAAGGCCTCCATCACGATAAGAATTGATAAAACCTGTCCGTCCATTGGCGCTGACAAAAATGTTGCTTTCCTCTGCTTTGGTATTGAGCGGATATCCCAAATTGATCGGATCAGCCCACTTATCGCCCGGCTGCGCATAACTCACAAATAAGTCCTGCGAGCCAAAGCCCGGATGGTAGTTAGAAGAAAAGTATAAGGTCTGCCCATCTGCATGAATAAAGGGGCTGTATTCATTGCCTTTGGTATTGACGGGAGAACCTAGATTGACTGGCATCGACCAGTATTTGTCGTCGATTCGCTCTACGTACCAAATGTCACGCCCCCCCTGACCACCCTCTCGGCTAGAGGCAAAGTAGAGGCGTTTCCCGTCGGGAGAAAGACAAGGATGAGACTCCCAACCTTCGCTATTGACTCTAGGACCGAGGTTTTGGGCCTCACTCCATTTATCGCCCTCGCGATAGGAGACATAAATATCGCAGCTCCCCTGACCATCGGGGCGATTACAAGCGGTAAAATAAATGGTGCGACCGTCCTGAGTGATGGCTGCAGAACCTTCGTTGCCGGGCGTATTGATGGGGAGGCCCAAGTTTTGGGCGGGCGTCCATTCGCCATTTACGAATTCGCTATAATAAAAGTCCTCCGCATAGTCTTTCAGGGCTCGATTGAATCCCCCGATGCCTTCAGGACGCTTAGAAGTAAAGAGTAAAAACTGATCATCGGCCGTCAAATGTGGCAGATATTCGTCTCGATCAGTATTGATCGCCTCACCGATATTGAGGGGTTCAAAATTGACGGGGGCTTGGATAGCAGCGGCGGCAAAGCGAGCGTGCTTAAGGCTTTCTTTCGCTTGTTCGCGATCAACTTTACGCGTGCGTTCTTGCTGGAGAAAGGCTTCTAATTTAGGGACTGCTTCGGCATAACGCTCATTCCTAAAATAGGCTTCGCCCAGATAAAAGCCAATCCCGGCAAACTCCGCTGCATTGAGTGCAAATGCCGCTTCTAGATGCTCCAAAGCTTCTTCGTCGCGCTTGCTGACATAGGCGTTGACCCCCAAGCGATAATGCGCATGGGCAAAGTCAGGCTCGATCTCTAAAGCCGCTTCATAGGCTTTGATCGCTTCAGCTCGGGCGCGCCATTGTTCTTGCTGGCGGCCTTCGAAATAAAAATTGAGGGCCTTTTTGGATTTAATGCCAAAATCGGCGGGCTTAGGCTTTTGAGCAAAGGCAGTAAAATTGCTCAAAAGGAAGAGGAGAAGGGGCAATAATCTAGAAAACTTCATATAAGAATGATTCAGCATCATAACGCTTGGAGATAGGCTTTGTTACAATGGATGTCCATATTTTTGAGATCGCCTTTGTTACAATTGATACCTATATTAATGATTCGCACAGCATTCTCAACTTCTTAAACACAATAAATATGTCACCTCTATTTCAGTTGATGGGCCAAGCGAGTTTATATCCCGCTGGCGTCTATCTGTGCCCGCTCCTCAAGCAAGAGAGGGGATAAGATCATGATGATCAGGGAGGGCTTTATTTTATTTTTTGCTTCGCAGAACGCTTCTCCTCGTTCTGCGAAGCAGAAAACCCTTTAGAGGAAAAACCAGTATAAAAAACAGCACCACCCCTTTTACAATCAAAACACAATTGACATGCAAAAATTTCTTGCGTGCCTCAGCGCAGCTATTTTCTTTTCGGTGCTCTCACTCGATGCCCAAATTAGTCTTGATCCGGCTGCGGCCAGTACACAAAGTCGAGAGATCAGTCCTATCCATCTCCAGCATTCTGGCAGCAAATACCTAGACCTTTCCGAACTGGATCGACAGCAAGTAAAAATCCTTGATCAGGACGGCAAATTATTTCGCAGCCTGAGATTACCCGCCGATCCGCCGCATACCCTTAGCAAACAGATCAGCGCTGTCTCCGAAAATCTCTTTGATCGCGATCCCAGTACGATAGAGTTTATCGTCGTGTATAAGCGAGATTTTATTGCCGAAGATGGAAGTCGGCACTATACCCAAGATTATTATGTCATGAATGAGGCAGGCGAAGAGATTTTTCATCAGCCAGAAACGGCCTTTGTTCCATCGGGGCCAGCGGGAGACTACATTTGGTCGATGCCAGCAGGGGCCAAACTTTGTGTGATGGACCTAAATCCGGCTAGTCCCGATTATCAGGAAGTATATTTTTATTCCCTTCCAGGAACGCTCAGTCAAGGTGATAAAACGGAAGTCTCCAATACAGGCAAACTCAATATTGACTGGACGCATTTACGCGAGGCGCCCCAGACGGTGGCGGAGATTCGATTGTTTATGTTAGACGGACGTTTGGCATATGTAATTCAGGTCGGACCGGCAGATATGAATCTCAAAAACCATGATTCGCAATATCCGAAGGGCACCTATACCTATCAATTGCTGAGCCGAGAGGGCTATATTATCCAAGCCAAGCGCACGGTGAAGGTGTGGTAGGGCTCGTACAAGGATTTATTTTATGTCGATCTGACTGATCCTGCGACGCAAAATTTTGCGGCGCTATGGGATGTCGATATACTTATGCGTCTGTAAGCTCAAGCGCCAGCGGGGATTGTCCTTGACATATTGGACCAACTGAGCGGTAAAGCGATCGCGACGAGACCACTCTGCTTGTAAAAATAATTGGACGTGTTCCGCGCAGCGGCTCGCATGCTGCTCCGCCCATTGCAAATCATGGGGGTTGTAGATAACTACTTTGAGTTCATGGGCGCGCTGATAGTATTCGTCCTTAGGTGGCAAAAACTTTTTGGGAGAAAAGCAGATCCAATCAAACTCACCCGTCAGGGCGTGTGGGCCTGCGGTTTCCATATGGACTTTGAGCCCCGCTTCGCGCAAGGCTTTGGTCAATTTTGACAAATCATAGACCGTGGGTTCTCCGCCGGTGATCACGACTCTTTCGGTCCCAGACTGGATGGCTTGCTCCACGATTTGCGATACCGATAGATATTGCTCTTCGTGGGGGTCCCAAGATTCTTTTACGTCACACCATACGCAACCGACATCACAACCCGCCAAACGGATAAAATATGCCGGAGTCCCGGACCAATAAGCTTCGCCTTGGAGAGTATAAAACTGCTCCATGATTGGCAAGGGGTCGGCCTGGTTCCTTTTGAGGATAACTTCGCTTCTCTTTTTCAACTTCACTTTTTCCACAGGGCAAATTTAAGGCTTTGTTTTGTAAGTTGTTTGGCTATCAGGCGACTAATGTCTGCGAGACCTGCAACATATTGCCTTGTGGCTTTGAATATTGAGTTGAATAAACGAACTTTGCAGGGCTATTTTTTGAATTGAAATTCTGACTATATATGTCTGCACTGAGAATGATACGCCAAAACATGGCGTTGATCGTGATTGTAATTGCAATCGCTTTGTTGGGTTTTATTTTGACAGACCTTTTTACAGGTCTTAGCCGCATTATCGGTGGACCTCCGTCCGTTGGTACCGTTGCTGGCAAGAGCATTACGTACAGCGCTTACGAAGATCGCGTTCAAGATTGGATTGGTAACAATCCTGTGAACGGTGAGGTAGAGCGCAATCAGTTTCGTGATCGTGCTTGGACTGATATTGTAAGCGAGATCCTTTACGCCCAAGAGTTCGATGAAATCGGCCTTAGCGTTTCTGATGATGAGCTATACGATATGTTTACCGGAGAAAATCAAGCTCCGCTAGTTGCACAAAACTTTCCGGGCATGACCCCTGCTCAGATTCAGCAACAATTGAGCTTATTGGTCAACGACCCTAACGCTCGTCCTCAGCTCAAAGCTTTTGAGACTTATTTGGCTCGAACTCGCGGTCAGGAAAAATTGGCCAATCTGGTCAAGTCTTCCTACGTTGGTTCTCAGGAAAGCGCCAAGCGTAAGTACCGCGACCAAAATCGCAAGGTCAACTTGAGCTACCTCGCGGTAAATTATACGCAGGTGCCTGATTCGACTGTGCCAGTAAGTGATGCAGATATCAATGCTTATATCAGCTCTCATCCAAAGCAGTACAAGCAAGAAGCGGAAACTTATATTCGCTACGCTCGCTTTGTAGTTGATCCTAGCCCAGCTGATACAGCGGCTACGATCGAGCGCTTGATGAAGTATGCTTCTAACTTCCAGAAGTCTGAGACTGATTCAAACTTTACGAGTAACAAGTCTAGCCTCCCTTATACTTCTCCGGATTACAGAGCAATGAATGATCTACCGATCTCAATCCAAGACTCTGTAAAAGGTAAAGCAGATAAGTCTCTCATTGGCCCTGTCCAAGAGCAAGGCTATTTCAAATTGTATAAGATCGTAGGTTCTGAAACTGCAG
>JBCAWW010000072.1:0-12001 GCA_038534415.1 Bacteroidota bacterium
AAAGCGGTAGTTTTCACGATCTCTGATCCGTGGTAGGGTTGCTTTTACCCATTTGGTCAATAACCAGCGCTTTATGCGCACCAAATCATTTCATGTAGCACGTTCTTTTTTTGCGGCCATGGGCTTGGACTTGCATAAGCAAGGCATACTAGATGGAGATCGCGACTACCTTTATTTGGAGTATGATGAGATTTTGGCCGTGGACTCTACTCCTTCATTTCGGTCGCTAGTCGCGGAACGCAAAATCCAATACGCAGATTTTGCCAAAATCAAGCATGCGCATCGCTATCTCGAAACCGAGACAGGCATGGAGCCGGTGCAAAAAATGCTTGATGTAAACGCCAAAGATCAACTCAAAGGCACGGGTTGTTGTAGTGGGATCGTGCAGGGGCCAGTGGTCATCATTGAGGGTCCTGATTTGAAAGAAGACATTCCCGGAGCTATTTTCGTGGCCCATCACTTTGAACCGGGCTGGATCAATTTGTTTGCCAAAGCAAGCGGGGTGATCTCAGAACGAGGCAATTTGCTGAGCCATACGGCCATCCTATGCCGAGAGATGGGGATTCCCTCTGTGGTGGGCGTCAATGGGTTGATGGACAAAATCAAAGCAGGCGACCAAATACAGATGAACGGAGCTACTGGAGAAATCAATCTCATCGCAGATGAAGAATAAGTTTTACATCGCCTCTCGACTCAGCAAGATCGAGATCAGCGAATCAGAAAAGGAAGAAATCAAAACCGCCCTGAGCGAAATCGCAGGCGATCTTGACGCCCAAGAAGACTTCTTTCAATACTGCAAAAAATGGAAACTAGGCCCCTGGGCTTATGTACAACTCAAGCGTTTGGATTATTTGGGGCTTTTGCGACCTGAGATCATTCAGCAGTTTGAAGCCATGCATAGCAAGGTGTATCAACAAAATCACGACCGAAATCAAGAGGCCAAAATTTATCTCCAGCAATTTGCCGACGAAAGCATAGAGGCTGCCATCCTTAAAGGCAACCTCCTTATTCACACGGCCTATCACGATCTAGGCTACAAAAAGATGAACGACTTTGATATGCTTGTTCATATGGAGGATTGGGACCGCATCCAAGACGTTTACTTTGGCCTAGACTATATTCCCCTTGGCTTTGGGTGGAGCGGCGAAAAGCAAAAACCCGCAAAGTTCAGCCATACCGGCATTCCCTTTATCAGTCGGAACTACAAATGTATCATCGGTACCCAATGGGGCATCAAGTCTCCCACTTCAAAATATACAGTCAATTTAGAGCGCTTGTGGCAGGAAAGCAGTGAGTTTGTGTTTGAGGGAGTCAAGGCCAAGCAACTTTCGCCAGCCCACAATCTATTGCATCTCATCCTCCACATGGGGGTTTACAAATGTGGTATCCGCGATTGTATGGATGTGTACAATTTGTTGCTTTCTCACGATGATTGGGACGAAGATCAATTGGTAGCGCTTTTTGCAGAGAGTAATGCAAGCGAAAAGGCATATTTTACCCTCAGTTTGACCAACCTATGTTCGGGCGTTGTCAGTCCGACATTATTGGCGAAGCTCAAACCTAAAAAGGGTTACCTGATGAGTCGCCTCAAAAAAAGACTAGCGCTCTTTGAGCGCAAGGGAGATTTTCAGCATGCCTATCACGATTACTTCCAAGATATCGAGATGTGCCTGTTCAATTTCAACCTATTCCCCAAGTTTCATCAGCGCATCTTGACTTTTCTCAAGCTCAATAGTCTGATCTTCTGGCCACGTAATGAAATCAGCCGAAAATTGTCGGATGTATTGCCAGAAGATAGTGGATGGCAAAAACTCAAAGCGAGAATAAAAGCACCTTATTTGGTTTTTGCGCTGATTGCTGAGGAGATTGGTTGGGGGATTACGATGCTGCTCTTTGCCAAGTTGTTTGTAGATATTTTTGTCTCCTTCAAAAACTATTTCATCAAAAAGCCCTCCTATTTTGATTACCTCAAGGAGCGGGGTGTTGATCCCAATGATATCCTCAAAGCAGTCGATCAAATCCAATGAAAAAACTCATTTGTATCACAGGAGGCGATGGCGTGGGCAAAAGCACCTTGGTCGATGCCTTGGTGCAACAGCTACCCGATGTCTATGAGGCCGACATATGGGATTTACTCAAGAGTCCCACCGAAAGTTTGCCTTTCCAGTCCAAGCATCAGATTGACGATTTTCTTTGCGCCTTAACGCCAGATTCGCGCTTACTCTTTTTGGCACATGCCCTAATGTGGTCGATAGATACGGCTATGGCCAGCGAAAAATCGACGATTTTGCTCAACAGCTATTATTATAAATACTTCGCCACTGAGCTTGCATTAGGGGCAGATCCGGCTTTGGTGCACGCCCTCGGCGAACGCTTCCCTCAACCAGCGCTAGTGATCCACCTTGACTTAGCGTTGCGCGAAGCGGTAAAAAGAAAAAAAGTCCTCTCTCGCTATGAATGCGGTCTCAGCCAAGAGCCAAGTCCCGACAGCTTCCTCGCCTTTCAAAGCAAAGCCCTTGCCCAATGGCAAACATTTGATCAGCGTGGCTGGCATCATTTGGATGCGCGCCTGAGTCCTCAAGCCCTACAAACAGCAAGCTTAAATATCATCGCACCACCTCACTGATCTGGATCACAGGCCGGACATTGGTATAATTGGGAATATCGCCCAATATCTGTTCAGCATGGGGACCAAAGGCCTGATTATAAGCCTCTATTGATTTAAAAAAGAAATAACCAGCAGCCAGATAAGGCATTTCATCCTCAGGCGTCCTACCTGCTAGCCCCTTGTCGATTTCCATATCAATCATGGCTTCCCCAAACAATCCCGCCACCATCGGCATATGCTTAGTCGCATAATAGTCCATATCAAAACTATTGCCTTCAGCGTTTGGATAGAGGATGGCAATTTTTACGAGGCCCTTTTTGCTAGCAGGAACTTTATCGACAAGCCCTGACTGGCAAGCTCCAAACAGCAGACAAGCGACCAAAACAATGAGGGAAATATTCGCTTTCATTTGATGATATTTGACGATTTATAGAAGAATGTTGTTTTTTCGCAATTGTAATCGGCTTGACCACCAGCTTCCCACTTTTAATTTGAATGCATGAAAAGCACGCTTATCACCGGCTTAGACGGCTCTGGCAAAAGCACCCTCCTCAAAAGACTGCTAGCCTTAAATCAGCCTGACTGGGGTTTTGTCTTTGTCCCACACATAGATTTGAGCAGGATCAACTCAGAGAGTCCACTGCATCAGTTTAGCAAATTTGTCAATATACTCAGTGAGGAAGCCGATAATAAGCAAATCCCACAGTTGAAAGGGCTGGCCCTTTTTGCCTCCATGTTGCTTTTTCACCTATTGCAAGACGAAGAACTCAAGGAAGAAAAAAGTCGCTTATTTTTTGAGCGCCATCCTTTGGTAGACACTTTGGTTTATGCGCAGTTTTATGCGGAGAAACTCCATCCTGCGGGAGTAGACAAAGCGATTTTGGCAGACCTAGATAGTCGTTTTGAAACTGAATTGGGCTATTTGCTGTATCTCGCAGATGCAGAAGCTGAGGACGGCCAGACTATGAGCGCTGCCTTACTTGCCTTTATTTATGAGGCCTTTCACGCCAATCCGATTGAGGATTTGGCGGGTTTGTTTTGTATAGAGCTGCCCGATGAGATCTACTTCCTAGAAGCAGAGTCGGAGCTTTTGTATAGCCGCATTGCGGAACGCCCAGTCAAGGAAGCTCATGAGTCTGTGGCAGTATTTGAGCTCTTAGCTAAGGCCTATGAGGAAATTTTGCGTTCTTTGGAAAACAAGGGCAAAATCCGGATCAGCCGAATCAATGCCAATGAGACGGCACAGTTGGATGCGCTTTATGAACATTTAGCAAATGGCTAAACCTCCTTCCAAGAAAGCCAAGAAGTGGTTGTTTTTTGTATTGGGCAGCCTCTCCTTGGTCATGACTTATGTAGGCGCAGCCTTGCCGGGAGTGCCTGGCATCCCTTTTTTGCTTTTATCGGCTTACTTCTACGTTCGCAGCTCTGACCGGATGTACAATTGGTTGCTCAACCACCGCTGGTTTGGCAAGATGCTACGCGAGTTTCAAGCCAAGAAGACAGTGCCCGTTGGCTTTAAGATATTGGTCATCAGCCAGCTATGGGTTTCGATCGTAGTAGGTCAAATCTGGATTATCGAACAAATGTGGATTCGCGTCCTGGTTACGATTGCGGGCATTATCACCAGTATCGTGACTTGGCGTTGGAACAATCCGACTATGCAGCCCCGCCGAGAGGAGCCTACCAGTTCCCCTAGCGCTCTAGCAACTCCAGCATCCGAAACGCATTACTCAGAATCCGATCCGAAAACGCATATCGATCCAGAATCCCCGCCACCTCATAAAAAGACACCCGACTCAACAGATACACCTTGAGCGCGTAGCGATAGCCTGCAAACCATTGATCACGATCTGTCTGCTCGGCCTGTAAAGCAAAATGATATTCTAAAAAGGCGAATAAGCGTTCTTCGGAGAAGTCCTCCACCAACACAAAACTCAAAAACTCCACGATATCTCGATGCGGTACATCCAAAACCGCTAATTCCCAATCGTAGATACAAGCTCGTCCATCTTTTCGCATCGCGATGTTGCGGGGGTTACAATCGTTATGAACAATCGTATTTGAAATTTTGAGCGCCCTTCGTTCTGCTTCTAAACCCCGTAAGTAGGAATACAGTCTCCCTAAACGTGCCTTTACAAAGGGTCGATCTTCCTCTGCATACATGATAGAGACCAGCTTTTCATACAAGGGTTCCGCTTGCCAAGGCGCAAATTCATGGATGCAGTCTAGCTTTTGGCGGCGTTCTGGGACAGAAAAATATTGATGCACTCCATCTATCTCATGGATTAGCTTTTTGATTTGGGTATCGCTCCACAATTCCGGATTCTTTTGAGAATTGATATGGGCCAGTTTGTCTTCCTCCAACATCTCACTCAGCAACAAATAGGCCTGTCTTTTTTCATCGAGCCGCTTGCCATAATACTGGGGTGTGCAGTCAAAACCCGCCTGATCTAGGCTTTCGTAAAGCAAAATTTCTTTGAGATGACAATTGGCATATTCCAACTGATGCCGATGCCGATTGAGTAAGTCAGACAGTTCTGGGTCGATAGAGGCTGCCATGAGGTGCAATCCCTTGATAACCTCTATGTCCAAGGCTTTGGATTTGAGCAAAATTTGTTGCCTGCCGATAGCTTTCGAGGCGGCAGGCTTCCTCTCCCACTCTACTTCCAGCGGTATAAATCCCATCAGTTTTTTGCTCACGCGGCTGGTCAAAGTGGTGATCACCCCATTGTCAAGTCTGTGCTCACCGAGAAATCTAATATTTTTGACCGTCTGCTCTTTCCATTTAGGCGCCAAGCATTTTTGCACATAAAGCGAATCAATTTCGGCGCGAGTCAGCCAATCAACGGGTTTGTTACGACCGAGCTTTTCGTGGGCTTTGGCAAACTCTCCACTGACGATCGCGGCATAGGTAGAGATTTCAAGCGATAGGGCAAAGCCAGCTATTAGCTGCGCAAAACGCTCCACCTTACCGCTGCCTTTGCAGCCCATAAGTTGCAAGGCTTCTGTCTGCTTGGGCAAATGAGTCCCTCCACCTACCGTACCGATCACCAAAGCAGGTAAAGTCAGTGAAAACCAGAGGCCTTCCTCCACCTTTTCTAGTTGTAAGATCGCGACGGAAGACTCATGCACAGAGGCTAGATCCTGTCCAGTAGCCAAGAAAATGGCAGCAATGGCATTGGCGACATTGATGTTGTAGCCAAGCATGCCGTCTACTTTGCTAAGCGCCAAAGAAGGGTAAAAACAATCCAATATGGCCTGCGAATGAGTTCGCAGTACTCGATTGATAACCGATTCTTTGAGTATGCATTCTGCGACTACATGCATGCCTCGTCCTTTGGCCATGGAGTAGTTAGAGACTTTTTTGTCAGAAGAACCATTTCCTTCGATGACGTAGTCTAGTATGCTGATACCGCTCTCTTCTTGAAAATGCTCCGCAATCCAGAGCATGGCGTGCCAAGTACAAGTGGTAGTCATGTTTTGCCCTGCCGCATCGCCCGTTTTGTAGACAAATTTGACATGGGCTGCTTTGCCCATAACGACAATGTCCAACTCTTTCAGATCAGCATGATTGGAATGTAATTGGGCCTGGGTCTTGATCGGTTTAAAATGTGCCTGGATCCAACGCTCAAAGGTCAAGGCCTCCGCCATTTCAGCAAACAAAAACAGAGGGGCACGCACCATTTTCTGATGTCGCACGACCGCTTGAAAGCCTCCACTCTTGCTGATGGCTTTTGCGCCACGGTTCATGCTAGCAATTAGGGCACCTTCCAAAGTACCCGCCGCTGTAAAAACGAGTTCGGGTTTTCGATCTTTGGGATGGTACAACAGAGGTCCGACGATTCCAAGGGGGATTTCGACGGAACCAATAAAGGATTCGATGTTTTTTTGGATGTCCGCGGGATCCAAGGCATGGCGCGCGATATCCTCAATGGATAAACCTGCTTTACGTAGGTAGTTGAGTCGCGATTGGATAGCCGAATAGGTATTGAGTCCCCGACCGGGGACGATGGGTAGCTCCGTCATAGTTTTCAAGTCCGGCTTTCAATATATCGGATTCCAGCTTGAATTGCCTTAGAAACTTCCCCTGCCCTTTGAAAAACCATCGAATGCGTCCCCCCCTCGATCAGTATGTCCGCACTTTGTAGCTTGGCGGCAAAGATTTCATCCCTGCTCCCGTGAATATGAAATAGGGGTAAATCTGCCAGCTCTGCTGGCCTTTGCCAATGAATCAGCCGTTTGATGGCCCACATGCGGTAGAGCACACTAAAATCTGAAAATAAATCTTGTAAAAAGGCAATTTCAGCCTTGTCTTTGAGTCCAAAGATCGGTCCCCAATAAGGCATCATCTTGATGCGCCAATCCCCACGTGACAACTGATAGTAGGGTAGCGTACGCATCAAATTCATATACCAAGGCAGCCCCCTCTCGTCTCTAATGCTAGAAATCAATACTACGCCTTGGACGGGTTTGAAACGCGCAATTTCTTGACAAATGACTCCACCAAAAGAAAGTCCCATCATCAAAAAAGGATGATCAGGCAAAGGGGCAGCTATACGACGGGCATACGCTTCTATGCTCTCGCGTTCCCCGCAGGGGTCCATCCACTCCAAAATCTCTATCGGCCGATCGAGTTTCAATGCTCTAAATATCCGGCCATCCACTCCCATACCAGGAATGGCATAGATGGGGGCAGTGGTAAGATTGGGTGCTTTTGGCATATAGGATTAAACAATCTGAGGGCAAGATTGCTTGCTTTGTCGTACTTTCGCTAGCAAATTAGGGAATCTATGGGAACGACCATCACCTTTGGCATTATCATCATCGTAATTTTGACGGCTATCATCGTTGGGTACCGGAGACATAGGCGCTATGGTCGTTGGGAAATGCTGCATCAAAGGTTTGCGAAGCGGCGCTCGCTCAAAGTGAATTTTATCCATCAGGACAACTTTCAATTTTATGGGAGCTATCGGGATTACAAAGTGGTCATCAAACCCGAAATGATAGACGAAGTGCTTTTCAGCAGTTTTGCCATCGAGATGATCAATCCCAACCGCAAGGCGTTGCGCATTGCCAAAAAGAGTGAAAGCGCTCCGACTTTAGATAGCAAAGCCGTAATCGATCATCCATTTAAGATCAAGCATGACATTGGTAAATGGTTGATCATGGAAACCAATGATTTGGTATTTTCTAGCTTGGTGCTTTCAGATGATATTCGGATCAGTTTGCATGAGATTTTTTCGGCTCATAATGCGGCCTTGCTTTATATTTATGATGAGGAATTGGCCTTATTGGTTCCCAAAACGCTGGATCGAGAAGAGGATATTATCCCTTATGAAAAGGCCTTGGAATTGCTGTGCGACATCAAGGATGAGTTGAATTAAGTAGTTTTTGATTGGCGCTTAAAAATAATGGCTTCGATCCCATTTTGGGCTAAGGTCTGCTGATGGCTAAGCTGCAAGCCATATTGGGAAGCAATGGCTCTCACATTGGTGATTTTCCGTCCCGGAACGCCTGCCACTCTTGCAAAGAAGCGATACATGATAAAACGTAGTGGAGCCCACCACCAAGCCGTCTTTTCGTGCTGGCAAAAGTCAATGTAGAGCCAACTACCTTCGGGCTTGAGCTGTGCGGCGATTTTGCAGATGAGTAGCTCAAGCTCCGCCGGAGGAAATAGGTCGAGTAAGTAATCCGTGGTGATAAGATCAAATTGCAGAGAGGAGTCAAAATCTTGCCAGGTGGTTTGTATCCAATCGATTTTAATGTCTGCGTAGACGGCTTGGTTTTGCCAAGCACTTTGAGCCAAGGCGATAAATTTGGCAGAAGCTTCAACATAGCGTATGTGCTTCCCGATTGAGCGTTCGGCGAGGCCGAACAACATATCCCCACTGCCGCCTCCTAGGATCAAAACCTCTTTTGCCTCCGGCAATCGAGACAATAATACCCGCCTACTTTGGGCCAAGAGATCGCCAAAAACCCCATGAGCCAAACGATCATAATAAGGTGCGATGAAATCAAAATTCATAGCAGCAGACTTAGCAAGGGAAATAAAAAGACCCCATCTCCCCAAAGACGGTATCGTTCCGCGAAGCGGAAACGCCTCTCATCAAAAAAGACCCATAGCAATAGGGCCAACATCAGCGAATAAATCAGCTGTACGATAACATAAAAAGGGGGTACAGCAGCTTCGAAGCCTCCCCAAAGCCCTAGCAGTACAATGCTTATGCCGAGCAAAACGATCAGTTGTCGAGTCCGTTTTTCACCCAGGGCGCGCACAAAAGATGTATGCTGATCTAGGGCATCCGTTTCACGCTCATAAAAGGAAAAGATCAGCAAATTGAGAAGAGCTAAGAGAAAGAATTGAGCAGCAGCGCAGAGCATCCAACTGGCAATAGGCCCCTCTGTCAAGACCAAGGGAGCGCCCCAAACACCGGCTGCATATATCGCTCCTACGCCCAGTTCTTTGTGGATAAACCATGCAATACGGTCTCCAATCAAGTAAACCAAGCCTAAATGCACCAATACCAATGCGCCCATGCCCAAGCCAAAATACAAGACCTTGGCACTGATGATCCATGGCACATATAGCGTGCATAGTAGGATACCCAATCCCCACACCAGCCCGATCCGTTTGAAATAGCGATAGTGAAATAAATGTCGAGGAGTATGGGCGTTTTCTTTGAGGCGGCGAGCGTCCATTAGGTGGTCTGTCGTATAAATCACCCAAACACTCAATGGCAAAACCCAATACCAATAAGCCGGCATTTGGACGGCAAGCAGACGAGCCGCCATCATACCAGAAAGCAAAGCTCCCAGAATGACATCTATGCTCAATAGCTGTAGATAGGAATATGCTTTTCTTAGTCCTCCTCCCATATGGGCATGTCGGGAATTTCTAGTTCCGCGATTTTTTCACTTAAGCTCATCTCTAAACCTGTCGGCACCCAATCTGGTTCGAGTTCAGCCATGGGCACCAACACAAAGTCTCGCTCAGGATAATAAGGATGCGGCAACTGTAGGCGTTCGGTATCAATTTCTTGACGGTGAAACTCTAAGACATCAAGATCAATCAAGCGCGGTCCCCATTTAAAATGTCTAATCCGGCCCATCTCTTGTTCGATCGCCAACAGAGCATCTAATAGCTCGATGGCTTCTCCTTCATAGGCAAGCTCTGCTACGGCATTGACAAAAACATTTTGCTCAGTAATGCCCCAAGGCTCGGTCCGATAAAAAGCAGAACATCTTATCAATTTGATCTCATGCTTAGGCAAAAGATCGAGTGCTTGGCGCAGGTTTTTTGCGGGATTCCCTTCATTTGATCCCAAACCGATAAAAATCATATGTAAAGATAGGCTTTTCCATTCATCTGGCCTTTAAGCTCAACAATTTTGCTGCTTTGGGAGTATATTTGAGTATGAATTTTTTCAAAACCTTTTTCGCGAGTTTTCTCGCGGTGATTTTGGGTGTCCTCATTGGGATTCCGATCATCTTTATGCTGGTAGCGGGAATCTTTGGGGCAATAGCGAGTGCGGGCCAGCAAGAAGTACAGATAAAACCTCACACCATCCTAAAAATAGAACTCAAGGAGCAGATAGTCGAAGACGCGAGTCCAAGTGGCATAGACTTCGATATAAGCCAGTTTGTGCCTTTGCCGGTTGAGGTATCTGCCAGTCAAATTGGGCTCTATCAGATCGTAAGAAATCTGGAGGCCGCAGCTACGGATGAAAATATAGACGGAATTTACCTCAATTTGAGCCCTGCCATGCAGGCCGGTTGGGCGAGTCTCAAAAGTATACGGGAAGCCTTGGTCGACTTTAAAAACTCTGGCAAGTTTGTCTATGCATATGCAGAAATCTATACAGAGCCGAGTTATTATTTGGCCTCAGTAGCGGACTCCATTTATATGCCAAATCAAGGCCGCATGGAGTTCAATGGTTTGGCGAGTAGTCCGATGTTTTATGCTGGACTTTTTGAAAAAGTAGGGATCTCTCCCCAAGTCTTTAAAGTAGGTACTTTCAAATCTGCTACGGAGCAATATACCCGTAAAGATATGAGTGCTGCCAATAAAGAGCAGATCGAGATCTTACTAGATGATATATGGCAAAGCTTTGCAGAGGAAGTGGCTCCAGCGCGTGATATGAGCCAAGAGCAGCTCAATGAGATTGCCAATAGTTTTATGATTGGAGGCGGCAATGCGGCTCAGCGCGTGGGCTTAGTAGATCAGTCTGATTATGAGGATGCGGTTTTGACCGTCCTTGCCGAACGCTCCTCTCGCGAAAAACTGGCCGACCTAAGGCTTGTCAGTTTGAACAAATACCTGCGCGTCGCCAAAAAACGAAAAAGAGGAGATGGGAAGATCGCGATCATATTTGCAGAAGGCACCATCCAAACCGGGAAAAGCGGTCAAGGAGTAGCGGGTTCAGAAAGCATTGTCAAGGCATTGCGCAAGGCCCGGGAAGACAAAAATGTCAAGGCAGTAGTCCTACGCGTCAATAGCCCGGGAGGCATGGCCTTAGCCGCTGATTTGATGGCCCATGAAGTTGAAGAATGTGCCAAGGTCAAAACCGTGGTTGCATCAATGGGAGACTATGCGGCATCAGGTGGCTATTATATTGCAGCTCCTTGTGATCGTATCTTTGCCCAAGCAAACACCATCACGGGTTCGATCGGTATTTTCAGTGTATTGTTTGATCCGAGAGAACTTCTCAATCAAAACATAGGCTTAACGTTCGACGAAGTCGAAACCCATCCACACGCAAACTTCCTCAACCCAATGTTTCCGATTTCGGAAGCAGAACGCACATTCTTCCAAGCGCAGACCGAGGAAGGCTATGGCACATTTATCGAAGTGGTCCGAGCGGGTAGGGATTTTAAAGATTCTGTGGCAGTAGACAAAATCGCCCAAGGCCGTGTTTGGTCTGGCGCTAGTGCACAACGCATCAATCTAGTCGATGAGCTAGGCTCTCTCAATGATGCCATTGCCTATGCCGCAGAACAGGCAGGCCTAGGGGATCAATATCGCATCGTTCGTTTCTCTGCCCCTCAAGATCCATTTGAAGAATTGATGAACGGCTTCGGCGCAAGCGCAAAGCAAGATTTGGCGCCCTTTAAAGAGGAAATACGCCTTTATCAAGAGTTTAAACGCAACTTCCCGCGTAGTGGTACTTATGCCCTTATGCCTTATCAAATGCCGATCAGATAGGCGTCTTTAAGCAAGTTTATTTAATAGAATTACACAGAGCGGACTTCTCTAAGCTGAGAAGTCCGCTCTGTGATTTTTTGTGCTAGCAAGGCAGCCAACAGGAGGGTTTGAAAATAAATTCAAAAAAAATCAAACACATCACAAGTTTTTCATATTTACGGCATCCCAAGAGTATCCTATTTCACACTATT
>JBCAWW010000073.1:0-11980 GCA_038534415.1 Bacteroidota bacterium
TTTATAAGACTAATCTTGTGTGGGTATAAATTTTAAGTGAGCTATTATTATTAGGGGGAAAAGGATCTTTAGGAAGCTAAGAAAGAGGATGCAAAAGAAGCTCAATCCCCCTTTTTATCCTCATTTTGCGCCTTAACATTTTAGCTCACTTAAAATTTATACCCACAAAAGATTAGTATTATAAAATATTAAGTGTAAATTGGGCTAGGTTTGTTTGAATCCCAGGGTCCAAATAGGCTGAAAACTAACATTTTACATTTTTTTTATGAACATTTTTGTCGCAAAGCTTAGCTTTGACACTATTGAGTCCGATCTAGAGGATGCCTTCGCACAGTTTGGTGCTGTCGATTCTGTAAAGATCATTACGGACAAGTTTACTGGAAAGTCAAAAGGCTATGGCTTTGTCGAGATGGCAGATGATGATGCTGGACAAGCAGCTATCGATGCCTTGAATGACACTGAAATGGACGGTCGTACGATCGTTGTCAAGAAAGCTGAACCGAGAGAGCGTCGCGATAATCGCGGTGGCGGCGGCGGTGGTGGCTATCGTGGCGGCGGCGGCGGTGGCGGCGGTTACCGCGGTGGCGGTGGCGGCGGCGGCGGCTACAACAGAAGATTCTAGAATTTATTCAAGATATTTTTTGTAACAAATGCAGTGCTTCTATACTTAGTATAGAAGCACTTTTTATATTTGAGTGCATGCCTTTCAACCTCTTCGACATTATCATACTGGTCAGCCTGACTCAGGGCTTACTGTTAGGCGCAGTATTACTCTTTGGTCGATTTTTCAAAGGCAATCACAATCAATACCTAGCTCTCTCGATCATCATGATCGCCTTTATCGGGCTTGAAGAATGGCTTGGGGCTTGGAACTTAGACGATGTCTACTATATCGTTGATTTAGGTGATGACATCCCCTGGATCCTCCTTTTTTATGTGCCGCTCTTTTATTACTTCCTACAAAAGCTTGAGCATCCCCGCCGCAACAAACCCTATTGGTGGCTGCTCTGCCTGCCTTTTGGGCTTTTCTTTTGTCTCAACTTATATATCAATCTAGCGGTAGATTTTGGTCTCTACCAGATCCCAAATGAGGAGGCCTTCATGATCAGCGTTTATGATGCAGAGATAATATGTGCTGCTATTTACAACCTTATTTTGTGTGGCTATAGTTATTGGTTGATTAGTCGCTACCAAGTACAAAGCGAAATACAAAGATGGTTGTATCGCATCTGGCTTTTCACCCTTTTATTGATCGCGAGTTGGATCTGCATTTTGCTCATTGAGGGGATGGATGCCAGTGACTTTGTCGATTCTGGCAGTGGTTACATTATCTGGGGTGGGGTTTCGGTATTTATCTACTGGCTTATTTACAAAGGGATTTATCGCTTTCAACTGGTGCAAGACCAGCAAATGGTGGATTCGCTGCTCCGTCAGCAAGTCTCCAAGGGCAAGGAGAGTAGCGTTCCGCGAGTAGCGGTAAACCCCCAAAAAGAGAAGCCCATAAATCAAAGCCTCGAAAAAAATATCAGCTTAGGCGAAAATCCCTATTATCAGCAGCTTCTCCAACTGATGCAGCAAGAACATATGTATCGGGAGCAAGATTTGAGTCGGGACCGCGTCGCGGAACGCTTGGGTATCAGCCCCGGCTATCTCAGTGAAGTGCTCCGCAAACAAGGAGATCAAAACTTCAGCACTTTTGTCAATAGTTTTCGGGTCGAAGCCGTCAAAGAGATGCTTGGACAAAGCGAATTTGATAAATACAGCCTGCTAGCCATTGGGATGGAAGCGGGCTTCAAGTCAAAAACTGCCTTTTATACGACCTTCAAAAAAGCGACTGGCCAGACCCCCAAGGCCTTTCAACAACAAATCCGATGATCATTCTCGCCTAATCGGTTCTCATTTCTCAGATCAGACAATTTGGAACTAATAAAACCGCCCTTGATGCATCCAAGGGCCATATTTTGTCGGTCAATAGGACATAATGAACAAAACACAAAATCCTATTTACCTATGAAACAGTTTCTTTTAACGGGAATTTTAGCCCTCGCACTACTCGGCTTTGCGCCTCTACAAGCGCAAGATTCTCATCTACCTATCCGTATTGGCCTCATGGATCACAGCCATGCTTTTGGCAATTTTTGGTTCTTGGGTTACAGTTACAATCCTGCTTTGATGCTTGGTACCGAACACATCCTTAAAGCAGAAGGCAATTATGACTTTCACTTGACCGGCAACCTTGGCTTTTATCACCAAAGCCAATCACAGACGGCTCTTTTCCTCAATAGTGAAATCGGTTATCGCTATCGCCTCAATCGTTGGAGCGCCAATGCACGTATGGGTCTTGGCTACGCGCATACTTTTTACCCGGGGCCGATTTATGCAGTTTCTGGCAATCAGTTTGAAGAGGTATCTCAAGCAGGTGCGCCACGCTTTCAGCCTTCGATTTCAGTGGGAATAGGCTACCGCTTTGGAGACGATCCATACAGTCCTGAGTTAGGCTTGCGCTATATGCTCGCGGCCGATCTCCCACTCAATCTTTACACAAGTCTACACCAAATGGTCGGCTTAGAATTTACCTTTTACCCATTCCAACCACAGTCATGAAAAACCTCCTATTTGCCCTTATCCTCCTCTTGAGTTTGGCCGCTTGTGAACAAGCAGCAATCATTGCTCCTAGCACCTATGATTGTAGCCTTAGCTATCCTGACGACACCCAAAATCATCCCCTCAAAGCAGAATTAGACCAAGCACTTGCTGACTTAGCCACTGTTTTGCCTGATGCCCAAGTTGCGATCACCAGTCAAGATGGTCTGCGTTGGACAGGCGCAATTGGCATGGCCGATATCCCAAATGATATAGCGCTGACCCCTTGCCACCAACTAATGGTAGGTAGTATCTCCAAGACATTTACTGCCGTGCTGATCATGCAATTGCAAGACGAAGGTATACTAGACATAGATGATCCGGTCAGTGATTGGTTATCACAGGATCTTATTGGAGAGCTCGCCAACGCAAACGAAGCGAGTATACGCAACCTTTTGGATCATACCAGCGGCATTCCAGATTATCTAGCAGCCGAGCAGTTTATCAGCGCGCTCAACACCCCAAATCTATTGGAAACTCAGGAGGAGAAGTTGCGCTATGCCTACCCGCTCAAAGCCACCAATGCCGTCGGCGAAGCACATTATTATAGCAATAGCAATTATGTAATGCTGGGCTTGATCGTAGAAAAAGCGCGAAATATGACGCTTTGGGACGCAGTAACAAGCTACATTGCCCAGCCTTTGGGATTAGACCTACAAATGGGTACGCATGAGATGCCGATACCGACGGGAACCGCTCGACCCTATTTACAGCTTTCAAAAGGTAAATACCGAGATATGATGGCAACGGCCGTTTCAGATGCCGCTACGGGAGACGGCGGGATCGCCAGTAATGCCCAAGAGCTGACAGTCTTTATTGAGGCCCTCTTCGAGGAACGCTTAGTCTCGGCGGCAGCGCTCAAAGAAATGACGGAAAGCGTGGTACTGACGGGTCCAGACATGGCTGATTTTCCTCAATGGGGCGAAGAAGCCTATGGACTTGGCATGAACCGTTTTGATTCTCCCAAAGGGATTGCATTTGGCCATACAGGTTCGACATCGAGCTATAATTCCTTCTTGTTTTATTTCCCCGATCAAAAAGTCAGCATTGCGATCAGCTATCATTTCGAGGGCGACAGTGAGATTTGGGATGCGAGAAGAGCGCTGCGCGAACGCTTGTTTGAGTTGTTGTTGTAAGTGAATGCTCCATGAAAAAAATGAGTAGGGATGCCTCAAATAAGGCATCCCTACTCATTTTCTGGTATAAGCAAAATACTACGAAAGGGGCAAATTATTGGTAAATCAAAACATCATGTTTGTCAAGGCGTAAGCTTACTCACAACAACAAATAATTCACAGATTATGCCAAATAACACCAACAACCCAATGGGTCGTCATCAGATCCTTCGCGAACAAATTCGAAAGCTCGAAGCCTTGTTCCTCAACCAAATTTCTGGTCTTCATTGGTTTTATTTCGACTTAGATTTAAATGACGATGGACCTAAACCGCAAGATTACCGGACCATCTCTAATGAGAATGAAGAATGGCTCAAACGCATCAGTGAAGAGGCAGATGGTAACTTTAATTTTCGAAAAGCGGATAATACAAAAAAAGAGGATCTACCTAGGATTATCCTCGAACATATGATCCTGTTTTTGAGAAAATATCCTAACGCCCCACGCAGGATTTTGCAGCGGATATTTGATGAAAACTTTCCTTCTGTCCTCAATCAATCTCAGGCCGATAAAGGTCTAATGGGTGAAGCCAATCTTGAAAACGAGAAAAATCGCAAAGAGGAGTTTGATAAACGTATCCGCTCCGATCTATTCAGAACGGATGGCAAGAGTATCTTAGTGGAAGGAGACTCGTGGTTTCAACACCCACCCGTCAAGATTCTGGGTGATAGTGTAAAAGACATCATAGATTGGCTGATAGAAGCAAATCCTAACTATGCCGTTTATTCAATGGCCGCAGGTGGAGACTGGCTCAGTAATATGATCAAAACCACAGATTATATTTCTATGCTAGATCGCATCTCCCCAGATGCTTTCCTCTTCAGCGGCGGTGGCAACGACATGATGGGAGGCTATCGACCGGCCAAACTTGTTCGTAAGCGCTTAAGAGATGGTAGTTTTCAGCAATCAGAGCACGATGAGCTTTTGACCGAGACGAAGGCTCGACTTCTCAAGATTCGAAGTGAAACGACACCTTCAAATGTTTTCGACTTGGAGAAGTATGAGCGAGGCATCAAATTTCTCAGCCTTGAGTTTTTCAACTTTCTCAATATAACCATGAGTCAGTATTACCTTTTGGTTACTGAGTTGTCCAACTTAAAGCGTTTTAGCCATATAAAGTTCATTACCCAAGGTTATGACTTCGCGATTCCGTCGCCGAGAAAAGCGTCCGTTTTCAAAGCACGAAATCGTCTCTTAAATGACTTTATGAACTCAGGTCGCTGGTTACACGACCCTATGGTTTTAAAAGGCATCTTTGATCCCGATGATCAAGCAGCAATTGCCTATACTATGGTATGGGAATTCAATGAAATGCTCATTATGCTGAGTGAGCACTTCGACAATCTATACCATATCGACTGTCGTGGCACGGCTAAGTCAGAGGACGATTGGTTTGATGAAATTCACCTCAAAAGCCACGTCTTCCAAAAAATTGCCGATACTTTCAAGCTTTGTATTGAGAGTAAGGACAAGAAGAAAAAGGTGTACCGAGTCATCGACCATGCCTAAACCAAGGTTCAAGTGAGTTTTTGTATCAATATGAGGCTCTCGCATCAGGCGAGGGCCTTTTTATTTATGATAATCCTTCCGTAAATAATGGCGGATACCAATGCTAGCGTTGATATAACCAAAGTCTGCGGTCTCTCTTTCGATGATAAAATTCCAATAATACTCGACAAACAGATAGCTTTGAGGTCTAAGTTTCAAGGATATACCGTTCGTAAAGGAAATATGATAGGTACCACTTCGCTGTATGATATACTCAGAACCAATACCTCCACAGAAACAAATATTTCCTCCCAGCACTCCTAATTCCGCATAAAAATAATTGTACTCCTTGACATTCCACTTTGCACGAATAAAAGGCCCAGCATCCCATAAAAAGTCAAAATAGGGCTTCCTCCCATAGCGGATAAATTGATTCATTTTTAGACCGACTTCAAAATAAGCGCCAAGGCTTAGACCGACCGCGCCTTGCACCCAAATGCTATGTTCTCGCAAGGCAAACTGATGATCATTGGTATTGTAAAAGCTACCTAGCTGCCCAAAAGCATTGGTGATTTGTGATTGGACGGGGACAATCAAGGCAATACTCAGCCATATACCTAAGAAAAAGCACTTAGTCATTCTTGTGAATTAGATGTTTTATGTGAGACAAAAAGATTGAGCACCAAGCCCTTCAAAAATCATCCCTTGGGGATTCCGGTGGCGGTTTTCATGGGGTACTCCCTACTATTTATCGACTACTTAATACAAAAAGCTATTTGCTCAAATTGCCGCGGCTCAGGTGAAAGTTCAATCCCAACAAATAATCATTATAGCCATAGGTCGGCTCAGGATAGGCTAAGATGTGATGAAAAAAGATTTCGCCACTGAAATACATACCGGGAATAATACGCACCTCGACGCCACCACCCCAAGCAAAATAATTTAGTCCGTCCTCTCGGTATGCTTCCCCTGCGATAGATCGACAGGTACAATAATTGCCTCGCATCAGGCCCGTCTCCACAAAAAATCGCCCCGCTTTATCAAAGTCAGTGCCCCAACGCAAAAAAGGACCCATCAACCACATATGCTCATAACGCAAAGCAGAAGCGCGGTACCAAACTTGGTTAATTCGCATCCCCGTACTCCAATTTTTGCCAAACTCTAGACCGACTGAGGTGCGTAACGTGATCTCCTGTTCTCGCTCAAATCCACTAGCCGAGCTTTCGTTCAAATAGCTACCCCCAACTTGCCCAAAGACACCTCTAAACTGGGCTTGGAGAACATGAAAGCTGGTAATACAAAGAAATATCAGCAGAGCCTTTTTCATACTCCTGCTATTTACCGCTATTCGCGGAACGGTTATATACCAAAAAATTACTCTTTGATCCACTTCCAGACTTGGCGCTGACCTTCATAGATCGCACTGACTAGATAGGTCCCGGCACTAAGGGGTAGCTCCGGTAAATCGATCTGGCGTTCGCCGGAGGCGAGACGATAAGTATGAGCGTAAATATGCTGGCCCAAGAGATTGCTGATCACAATATCCACTTCTCCCTCTCCCGGCAGTTGCAAAAACAATGTCAGCCTTTGCCCACTGGGACTAGGGTTAGGGCTAAGCCAGAAGGCAAAGCGTTCCTCCGCAGGAGAAAATACCACAAGATCCGAAAAAGCTTGCTCCCCATCCGCACCTTTATATTGTAGCTGGTAGTAATGTGTCAGCGGCAAGGGCTCTGTGATAAGCCATTTTCCGGTACCATCTCCTTCAGAGAACGATCGTATGGGGATAAAATCTATTGTGTTTAGGCTCCTTCGGAGAACGATTTCCCCGCGTCCATCACCTCCCAGCAATTGCCAGTCTAATTGAAAATCCTGGCCTTGTGATTGAGCTGAGAAGAAGCGCCAACTCACCGGCAATACACAATTACTACTCGCAGCAAATCCTTGAGGCACAGTCAATGCAGGTGTTTCGATCACGGCACCAGCACCGCCATCCCCTACTCCGCTGCCATTGGGACAGCCATTAGCCGGTCGGTTGATGCCTTTAGTACCTCCAGTGGCAGTGGTATTGACATTGGCAGGAAAAGGAGCAGAAGTCCAGATTACGCCTCCACTTCCACCCCCACCGGGCCCTTGGCAATCAAACCCAATATAGCTGGCTCCGCCCCCATTGCCGCCATCGGCCGAAAGATTCAGTACCGTAGGCCCAAAGGCATTGGTATTCAGCAAAATAGAGCCTCCAGCACCAGCGCCAGCACCTCCATCGCTCCCTATATTGGCAGGGTTTTCGCCATCAACTGATATCGTAAAGCCGTTGCCTTCGATAAGGTCGGCAATCAGCAGCACCAGGCCACCGCCAGAGCCACCATCAACAACAGGCGTATTATTTGTATGGCCGGCGCCCCCACCACCACCCATAAATACAGCGGGGCTAAGAGCGCTATAGGCAATCCCCCCTAAAGCTTGACCACCGACTCCAGCATAACTACCGGGACAATCAAATAAGCCTAAATTTTGAGTAGTACCGCCATTGCCACCAGCAGCAAAATTGGCCCCACCGGCCCCACCGGTATTATGATCATTCCCGCCGCCACCTCCGCTGGCCTGAGCGCCTCTACCCGCCTCCTTGCCAGCGATCCAAGCGGCAATGCCTTCTCCTTTGTTATTGCCTTGATAACTACCAGCTGCATAAAAATAATTAGGGAAATCAGAGAGAAAATTGCACTGAGAAACGATACTGACCGATGTAGCGCCCCTAAACCCCTGAGCGTCTAGGGAGATATTATCGACGAGATTAATCGTTCCGCTAGCGGCAAGCACCAAAACCCCTCCAGTCGTACCATCCCAATCTGGAACCGTCACTGCTCCAACATCTACATTGACATATTCGGGCACTCTGATGAGTTGAATGCCAGGATTAGCTACTGCAGCAGTGTTATAGCTATTGATCAAATTGTTTTCAAAGGAGATTTCATTGGCGTTGATATCACAGATGCGCTGCAATTCATATAGCCCAGCATTATTGAGAGAGTTGATCGAACCGTAGCTGCTATTATTATTTTCGTTGATTTGGGCGCCTTGCATTTGCATCAGCAATACCAAATCGCCCACAGCAAATCCTGCTGCACTGGCCACCGTAACTTTTGCACCAGCTCCATTTACGGCCGAAACTCCAGTATAAGCATTGACCGTTCCGGTAATTTGAGCTTGCAGGCAAAAACTGAGCAAAAGTAGGAGTGAAGTAAGAAAGGATTTCATCCAGTAGGAAAAATTGCGTGTCTCAAAAATGTTTATACTGTAAATTACGCCTTTTAATTCGCAAAATTGTAACCAAGCCTGTTCACTTGATTCATCCCCGCAAAGCTCGTCTCCTCTTACAAAGCCTAAGCCTTCGTAAGCTTTTCAATTTTGGTCAGATTATGGCCTCCTTTTATTATTCTCGCTGGCGTGGCAAATCAATGCATAAAGGCAATCCGATCAAGATTGGCTTTGAACCCACTACCTTTTGCAATCTTCGCTGCCCTGAATGCCCCTCAGGCCTTCGCTCCTTTACCCGACCAACGGGCATGGTCAACCTAGCGCTTTTTGAACATACGGTGGACCAATTGCAAAGAGACCTGATCTACCTCTTGCTATATTTTCAGGGCGAGCCTTATCTCCATCCCGATTTTTTGCAGATGGCCGCTTATGCCAATAGCAAAGGGATTTATACAGCCACCAGTACCAATGGACATTATCTCACAGAGAGTAAAGCCAAAGAAACCGTCGAAAGCGGTATTTCTGAGGTATTGATTTCGATTGATGGGACAACCCAAGAGACATATCAATCCTATCGAGTAGGCGGAAATTTGGAAAAAGTGAAGCAAGGGGTCAAAAATTTGGTCGCAGCTCGCGAAGCGGCAGGAACTTTGCACCCTTATATTTTTATCCAATTTTTGGTAGTACGTCCCAACGAACATCAAATCGAGGAGATCGAAGCCTTGGGCAAGGAGCTAGGCGTAGACAAAGTTGTATTTAAAACAGCCCAAATTTATGACTTTGAAAACGGCAACCCTTTGATTCCGACCAGAAGCAAATACAGCCGTTATCGCCAAAATGAGGCCGGTAAGTACGAGATCAAAAACACCCTCGACAACCAATGCTGGAAGCTATGGCACGGGGCAGAAGTAACCTGGGACGGAAAAGTACTACCTTGTTGCTTTGACAAAGACGCCCAATACGAGATGGGAAGCCTGCAAGACACTCCATTTGAGGAAGTTTGGCGAAGTAAAGCCTACAATGAGTTTCGCCAGCGCTTGCTTAAGTCCCGCTCGGAAATCGATATTTGTCAAAATTGTTCGGAAGGAACAAAGGTTTGGGGCTGACAAAAAGGACTATGGCAGAAACTACTAACGGGAAAAAATTTGGCACTGGCCCAGTGTTTTTAACCTCTATTTGCACGATTCTCGGTGCGATTTTGTTTTTACGATTTGGTTGGTCTGTGGGTAATGTCGGTCTGATGGCCACCCTACTGATTGTCTTAATTGGGCATTTGGTTACCATCCCCACTTCGCTGGCGATCGCTGAGATAGCGACCAACCAACGAGTAGAAGGCGGCGGGGCTTATTATATCATTTCACGCTCTTTTGGACTCAATATTGGGGGCGCGATTGGCATCGCCTTATACCTCTCACAAGCCATCAGTGTGGCCTTTTATGTGATAGCCTTCGCCCAATCGACTGGACCTATCTTTGAGTGGATCCAACTCACTTTTGATACTGGCCCGATCGAGCATTTTGGCTATCGACTCGTGAGCATCCCCACGATGATTTTGCTATCGCTCTTGGTATTGTTGCGCGGAGCGAATACCGGCATGAATCTCCTTTATGTCGTAGCCGCTATACTCGGGGTATCATTATTGATGTTTTTTCTGGGTTCACCAGAGACCGATTATCAAATCGGTTGGGAAGATGCCCTTTACAATTTTTTCGATCCTAGTAAGTATACGAGCGAGCAGCTTTTGGCTCTCGGCTTCGCCGAACGCCCCCCTCGCGAAGAGTTTTTCTATGTATTTACCATCATCTTTCCAGCCTTTACCGGTATTATTGCGGGCTTGGGTTTGTCAGGTGATTTAAAAGACCCCAGTAAGTCTATCCCCTTGGGAACGCTTGCCGCCACTTTGATCGGCATGCTGGTTTATATCGCAGTTGCTTTTAAGCTCGCCTTAAGCCTTCCGGTAGAAGTGCTCGCGAACAAAGATCGCTTGGTTATGAGCGAGATTGCGATTTGGGCGCCGATCATTCCAATTGGTCTGGCTGCTGCCGCAATCTCTTCGGCTTTGGGTTCTATACTGGTGGCACCCCGCACGCTCCAAGCCCTTGGGCAGGATGATGTTATGCCAGCACAAAACGGCAACAGATGGCTAGCAGCCATTCGTCCTAAGGACGGAGAACCGATCAATAGTTCGATTATTACGGTTGCCATTGCCTTTGTGTTTGTCTTCTTGGGTGATGTCGATGTGGTGGCCGAAATCATCGCCATGTTTTTCATGGTTACATATGGAGCAATATGTCTGATCTCCTTTTTGGAGCATTTCTCCGCCAATCCAGCTTATCGCCCCTCCTTCAATAGTCGTTGGTTTTTCTCACTTCCAGGCGCAATCCTCTGTATCTATTTGATGTTCAAGATGAACCTCCCCTATGCCATCATGTCTTTGGTATTGATGGTAGCGATCTACTTTTTGCTCAGTCGCTATGACAGCAAACGCGGCGGCATGGTATTTCTCTTCAAAGGGGTGATTTTTCAGATAAGTCGTCGTTTAAGGGTTACCCTACAAAAGGCGGCTATCGAGCAACAGGAGGAAGATTATTGGGTACCTTCTATTGTCTGCATTTCACAGGACTCCTTCCAACGTCTTGCTTCTTTTGATATGGTGAGATTTATCTCTCATCGCTCTGGATTCGGGACCTATATCCATTTGATTAAAGATTTCTTTAATCAGGAAACAGTCTCCCAATCCAAAAAAGTACTAAAACGATTGCTGCAAAGGACCAAAGTCAGTAAGAGTAATGTCTACATAGATACCCTGATCAGTCCGTCCTATACCACGGCAGTCGCCCAGGTACTTCAGCTACCGGGCATCTCTGGCCAGGACAATAATATGATTCTCTTTGAATTTTCAAGGTCTAAGCCAGAACAATTGGCCGAAGTAGCAGATAACCATAGCCTGATCAAGGCAGCGGATTTTGATGTCTGTGTCCTGGCTACTAGCGAAAAAGGCTTTGGCTATAAACGGGACCTTCACATATGGTTGGGCAAAGAGGACTACGCCAATGGCAACTTAATGATCCTATTGGCATATATCATTTTGGGACATCCTGAGTGGCAGGGAGCTGAGATTAAGATTTTTGCGGTACATTTGGAATCGGAGCTCGAAGTGCAAAAGGCCAAGCTCCTCAAACTGATTGAGGACGGGCGTTTGGCAATTTCAAAAAATAACGTTGAATTTATCCCCCTCACTAACAAAATGTCCGTAAAATCGATTATAAATGAGACCTCTGTCGATGCCGACCTGACGATCATAGGTTTTTCAGACAAGGACGTTCAACCCGATAACTATCAAGATGCTTTTGCCGACTATGATGAGCTTGGCAATACGCTCTTTATCAATACCAGTAGCGAGAAAGTCATTTCCTGAT
>JBCAWW010000074.1:0-11958 GCA_038534415.1 Bacteroidota bacterium
TGGTACGTAATAACTACAATGAAAGCTATCGTCAGTCGGACCCAGTGCTTAAAGCAACTGGTGAGCCTGATTCTGTCTTTGAATTCCAAGGATATATCGTTTATCAGTTGACTGACCAAACTGTTGGTCCTAACGAACTCAACGATCCTGACCGTGCACGTATCGTCGCACAATGTGATGTAAAGGACGGAGTAGGTACGATCGTCAACCGTGTTGAACAACAAGTTGAAGGCCTTGCCCAGCCAATCGTGGTTGATGAGGTGATGGTACAAGGTGAAGACAATGGTATCTTCAACTCTATTCGAGTAACGCAAGACCTCTTCGCCTCCGGCGCTGATACACGATTGACCAACTTTACCACTTATTACTATGGGGTAATCGCTTATGCCTATAATGAAGAAACTTCCGATGGACGCCGCTTTGTCCCCGGTAACCGCTTCTTTCGCTTGGCAGCTGCTTTGCCGCGTCCAGTCCAAACCGAAAACAACGGTACGGTTCTCGGATCAGAATATGGGGATGGATTACCGATCACCCAGGTAGCTGGTATCGGTAACGGTGGTAACTTCGTACGTCTCTCTGAAGAAACTGAGACCGCTATTCTCCAAAACGGAAGCGTTGATGCCATTACTTATGAAGGTGGTGCTGCTCCTATCGAAGTCAAAGTAATTGATCCCAAACTACTCAAAGCGGCTTACTATGAGTTGGAAGTCCTAAAAGACCAACTAGTAAGTGTTGAGTACGTATCCGAAGACTCTTCTGTAATTGATTCAATCTTTGCGGATTGGGCGATTGGCGAGAGTGATAATGAAAATGGACCCTTCAATACTATCTATACCTCTACTTACCGCAAGCGCAACGATGGTACTGCTCCTCGTCCGCAGCCGCTGGTAGGTACTGAGCGTATCATTGAAGAACGTGGATTCTCCGTCATCGTTAATGATGTAGGAATCGCTGGTGATACCTTGGACGAAATCGGTAACCAAGGGGTAATCGGTGGAGAGTTGACTTTTGATGACTTCTCTCAACCATGGTTGACTGGTCTACAAGACAATGATGAATTTTTCGGGGGTATTTGGAACTGGATCCGCTCTGATGAGCGTGCCTTCCCACCACTTGGTATCTATGACAAGTTTGGTGATTTCGAAACCTTCCTAGGCGGTCGTTGGGGACCATTTGTATTGGCCCGTACCTTTAACAATGACTTGCAAGGTGGTGGAGATATCGGACTGAGTCCTCCGGTCAAAGCTCCTACTGGTAACCGCCAGATGGGACCTGAAACCATGATCAATCTACAGGAACTTCCTGATGTAGATATTGTATTTACTGCAAATACTGACCTTTGGTCTCGTTGTGTTGTCGTTGAGACTTCGCCTAACTCTGGTCTTGGATCAGGTGCATGGCAGCTCTCCGCCAAATGGCGCAACAATGTCGATAAGACAGGTACTGACCAAGGCACTAAGACTGTTGAAGATCACGGTATGGGTTGGTTCCCAGGCTACGCCATCAACGTCAATACTGGTGAACGTCTCGCGATCTTCTTCGGAGAAAGTGAGTGGGATCAGCTCAATAACGGTGATGACATGTTGTTTAACCCAACTAGCTCATTTGGTACTAACCTTGACCGAGTTGGTGGTCGCCACTATGTATGGGTTACCGATCTGCCCTATGACGATCAGTTTAGCTTATTGAGAGATTCTCTCCAAAATGCTGACTACGCGGGTACTGGCGGATTCCCTGACGCGATCTTCTTTGATGAGACGGAGCATAACCTAGCAAGTGTTTACAAGCACGTTGCTTGGGCTGGTATTCCTTTGACTTCAAGTGGATTCGAATTTGACGACCCAAGTCAAATTCCTACTGATGCTCGTGTATCGCTACGCGTCAATCAGCCGTTCCGCTCACGTGAAAGTACCACTGACATCCCAACCTTTGTCTTCAATACCATCGATGAGGCTGCCTTATTAGAACAAACAGAAGTTGCCCAAAACGCACTCGATTTGATCAATGTGGTACCGAATCCATATTACGCTTACTCTTCTTACGAAGGGGGGCAGTTGGACAATCAGGTAAAACTTACCAACCTTCCTCAGAAGTGTCGCGTGAGCATCTTTACCTTAAATGGTTTCCTCGTCAAGCAGTTTACCAAAGATTCTGATTCTCCAGAGCTTCGCTGGGACTTGAAAAACCAAAGCGGTGTACCTGTTGCGAGTGGGGTGTATATCATCCACATCGATGCCAACGTTGATGGTCAAAATCTCGGCGAGAAAATCGTCAAACTCTTTGCCGTCATGCGTCAGATCGACCTTGATTCCTTCTAAAATGATTATAGTCTAGCGTTCCGCGTCGCGGAACGCTAGCACTTCTAAACAAATAATTTGCTAAACTGAAATGAGAAAGTTTACGCTGTTTATAGTACTGCTTATCACTGCCAGTACCCTTTGGGCCCAAGATCCACCTGAAAGGGTTGGACAAGCTGGAGCAGCAGAATTGTTGATCAATTCTATGCCTAGAAGCTCTGCTTACAAAGGCCTAAATATCGCAAATGCAGATGGGATCGAGGCTTCATGGGTCAATCCTGCCGGTATTGCCCGTACCACTGGTACCGAATTATTGTTTGCTCGTACCGATTGGCTCATGGGGAGCGATATCCAAATCAATAGCTTTGGCTTTTCACAAGGCCTCGGTAACGAAAATGGTGTACTCGGTGTCCTCGTCAATGCCTTTAGTATGGGAGAGTTTGTTCGTACAACGACTGCCCAGCCTGATGGTACACTAGGTACATTTAGTCCTACCTACATCAACATTGGACTTTCATACGCGCGTAAGTTTACCGAACGTATTCACGTTGGTTTTACTACTCGTATCGTCCACGAATCTACTCCTGAAGTCATTGCCAATGGTATTGCCTTCGATGCTGGTATCCAATATCGCGCCGGTGATAGAGATCGTTTGAAGTTGGGGATCGCTTTGCGGAACGTTGGACCTACCATGCGTTTTGGTGGAGATGGCCTTTCAGGTCGTGTACCCATCGAACCCAAAAATCCATTCTCTTCTCGTATCAATATCCCAACCGCAGCTTTCGAATTGCCTGCAACCTTGAGTATGGGTGGTTCTTACGACTTCTTTTTGGGCAATAGTAATACTGTTTCCCTCTTGGCTGGATTTATTTCAAACTCCTACTACCAAGACCAAGGTGGCTTAGGGCTTGCTTATAAGTACAAAGATTACGTAATTATAAGAGGCTCATTCTTATACGAGAATGGCATCTTTGGCAAAATTGTTGGTGTAGATAATCGTTACAACGCTCACACCGGCGGCGCCTTAGGAGCAACCTTCCAAGTTCCATTTGGTACTGGGAAGTATGATGCCAGCGGAAATGAAACGTTTTCGATGTTCTCGCTAGACGCTAGCTATCGCTTTAGTAATCCATTTGGTGGAACCTTGACGATGGGTGCGCGTATAGATATCTAAGAATACCATAAAACAACAAGATATTGATTGGGTTGGCTTTTGGCCGACCCAAGTCTTTTTTTTCTATTTAAGAACCAACCAATTGTTACAAACAATTAAAATTTTTCGGCTATGAGTGAGGTAAAGTACATGAGTAAGGAGGGATTGGATAAGTTGAACGCAGAACTCGCCGACATGAAAGGCGCGCAAAGAAAAGCAGTTGCCGCCGAGATTCAGGAAGCCCGTGAAAAAGGGGATCTCAGCGAAAATGCTGAATATGATGCCGCAAAAGAAAAGCAGGGATTGCTTGAAATGAGAATCGCTAGACTAGAAGAAGCGCTCTCCACTGCTAGAGTACTTGATGAAAGTGAAGTCGATCTCAGTAAGGCATATATTCTCTCTACCGTGAAGCTCAAAAACCTCAAAATGAAAAAGGTATTTACCTATACCCTGGTTTCTGAAGAGGAAGCGGATATAAAAACAAATCGTATCTCTGTCAAATCTCCTGTCGGTAAAGCAGTACTCGGCAAAGCAGTAGGGGATATCGTCTCTATTGACGTTCCTGCTGGCAAATTGGAATTTGAACTACTCGAAATTTCTCGCTAAGCACCCATGGCCTCTATCTTTACAAAGATTGTTCGCGGTGAGATCCCTTGCTACAAAATCGCCGAAACCGAAGATTATCTCGCCTTTCTTGATATTAGTCCTTTGGCCAAAGGCCATACCCTAGCTATCCCTAAGGTAGAGGTAGACTATCTGTTCGACCTCAAGGAAGATCAGTATGTCGGCTTACAACTTTTTGCCCGTGAAGTCGCCAAGGCGATCAAGGCCGTTGTTCCCTGCGAACGTATCGGTACGGCCGTCATCGGTTTAGAAGTACCACATGCACATATTCACTTAGTGCCCATCAACCAAATTGATGACCTTCGCTTTGATAAGCCAAGAGTTGAGATGAGCCCAGAAGAAATGAGCCAGCTAGCGGCTGACATTCGTCAACAGCTGTAAGAAAGGCGCCAAAATCAAATAAGCCGTAGCAATACCTTTTGGGGAGTTGCTACGGCTTAGTCTTATGGTCTATCTTCTTATCGTTTTTTCAATTTATTAGGATTGGCTTTGACAAAAGCCCCCCAATCTTTGTGTTGGCTACCCGTTTTGCTGTTGATACCTTGAAAAAAATGACAGACCGCCACGGCCAGCCCATCCGTCGCATCCAGCGGAAGATCATGTACTTCAAATTTGAGGATTTGCTTGAGCATGCCCGCGACTTGTTCCTTGCTGGCTCCGCCCTTACCCGTAACCGCCATTTTTACTTTTTTAGGGGCATATTCAAATATAGGGAGATCAAAACTCAGGCCTGCCGCCATGGCGACCCCTTGGGCGCGACCCAACTTGAGCATCGATTGGACATTTTTTCCGTAAAACGGCGCTTCTAAAGCCATTTCTCTCGGACGAAACTCCTTGATCAAACTACTGACCCTGTCATAAATCTTTTTGAGCTTCGCAGGATGATCGATACTACTCCTGCCGAGTTGGATCACCCCCGCCGCGATTACCTCCATACGCTTGCCTTGCCCCACGATGATCCCGTAGCCAGTTACATTGGTACCGGGGTCAATCCCTATAATTATCCGTTGCGCCATACTGAAGGTTAGATTTGCTGCAAAAAGATACGCATAATGTGGCGATTCCCCCTACCTTTGGGTAGGATGAAAAGCTTTGCCATTCGCCTATATCAATCTTTACGTGCTGACACTAGCCCTTTATGGCTGCGTGTTGCTCAATTTTTGATTACCGTTTGTGTATTGGGCTTTGTATATCATCGCCTGAGCCAAGAAGATTGGCAAGATTGGAGCAGCCGTATGCCCAATGCCCTATGGCAGCAAGGCTTCTTGCTATTGACTGTCATGCTCATCCCGCTCAACTTGGGACTTGAAACCCGCAAATGGCAGGTACTCGTCCGCTCTTACTACCCTCAAATTACCTTCCTACAACTCTTCAAGGCAGTATTAGCCGGTATGGCAACAGGAATTTTTACTCCTAACCGTATTGGTGAATATGCGGGTCGCGTGATGAGTTTGCCACAAGGCTTTCGTTTAGAGGCAGGGACCCACACTTTGGTCAATCGCCTCCTGCAGATGATGGCTACCCTCCTAGTAGGCACCCTCAGTTGGTTTGGTTTATGGTACTTCGGGCAGCCCCAATTCAGGGATTTGATCGGGATAGATACCCCACTAGCTCTAGGGATAGGAGGCATACTAGTCCTGAGCGTACTTATTTTCTTGTGGATTTTGCTTCGGCCGCAATGGCTTTTGATGGCTTTTAGGATTCATCGTTGGGATTTGCCCTTCGTGCAACGCATCTACACGGCCCTTTTAGGCTTAGGGACTCCCCAAATTTTATCTGCCCTGGGGTTGGCTCTGTTGCGATACGCTGTTTTTACGACTCAGTATGTTTTACTGCTTTATGCGTTTGGCTATGAAGGAATACTGATGCTCGCTCTCGGCCTGATTGGGCTTTGCTTTTTGATCAAATCCCTCCTGCCATCCATTGCCTTGACGGAGCTAGGAGTGAGAGAGTCAGTGGCTTTATGGTTGATGGGGGCTTTTTCGATTGCTGCCTTTACAGTCGTAGGCAGTACCTTTATCCTCTATATTTGTAATCTGATCTTGCCTTCAATCTTGGGCTTGTATTTTGTCTATCGAATCCGCGCCTAATGCCGCTCCTACTTTTGCTCACGCTACTTTGTTTGGCCTTTTATCTCGCCTTTGTGTTGAGAGCGGGCTGGCACTTTGCCCGAATTGAGCGTTCCGCGCAGCGGCAGACCCCTAAGCCCTATATCAGCGTAGTGATCCCAGCCCGCAATGAAGCTGCCAATCTACTCGACTGCCTACAGTCTGTACTCCAGCAAGATTACCCCCAGGAGTACTTTGAAGTCATCCTGATCAACGACCATTCGACCGACAATACCGCCTCGATTGCGCGTTCCCTGCAAGGGGCCTACCCCCAACTCAGTGTCTGGGATTTACCCTCCGGGCAACGCAACGCCTATAAAAAAGCGGCCCTGAGCTATGCGATTGAACGTGCTCAAGGCGAAATTATCCTCCAAACCGATGCCGATTGTATCGTCTCTCCCCAATGGCTGAGTACAATAGCTGCCTATTTTGATGCGGATACTATGCTCGTTTCGGGCCCGGTACAGCTAACGTATCAAAATCACAGCTTGCAACGCCTGCAATCGCTAGAATCTATGGGTTTGGTAGTATTGGGAGCCGGTTCTTTGGTCGCGGGAACCCCCAATATGGCTAATGGAGCAAATCTCGCTTACCGCAAAAAGGCCTTCCTGGCCGTAGGAGGATTTCAGGATGTGGATGGGGTGGCTTCTGGCGATGATGAATTTTTGTTACATAAAATCCACCAAGCCTTTCCCACTCAATTGAAATTTGCTAAAGCGAAAGAGGCAATCGTACAAACGCCGAGTCAGCCCCATTGGCAGGCCTTAAAAGCCCAAAGGCTGCGCTGGGTCAGCAAAGCTCGCTCATATCAAAACCGCTGGGTGAATGTGGTGCAGCTACTTTCCTATCTAGGCTTTTGGAGTTTTCCCTTACTTCTTCTGTATGGATTTTGGCAGCCGCTAAGCTGGGGGATTTTTCTGCTCGCATTTGTGAGTAAAAGCCTAATCGATTTTTATCTCATGAGACAGGCCGCCGCATTTTTTCATAACTTGCCCCTGCTTAGGTCTTTGTTCCTTTTGGAGTGCCTCTATATCCCTTATGTACTTTGGATTGGATTGGCCGGCAATTTGGTTTCTCGATATGAATGGAAAGGTCGTAGCGTAAAATGAACGAAGAACTCACCGAATTACAATTTCAAATTTTAGATTCACTCTACTTCGTAGAACGCTTTGAACACGTGCTCGAAGAAGCAGAACAACCCAGAGCCATCGTAGTAGATGAATTGCGGACGATGATCGATCGTGGCTGGGTGCAAGTGATGATGTTTAGTCAAGAAGAAGGCGACTTTCGACGGACCAATATCTTTGATACAGATCACTTAGAAGATTATGCTTATCTCGCTACCAAAGATGGCCTGCTCAAGCATAACGGATTTAAGTAAGCCGTAGCAATAAAAAGGATTAAATACCTTAGTCTTAGTACCTAAATAAGCATGACTCCCAATCAACTCGCATGGCGTAAATACCGACGCAACCTTCCCGCAATGCTGGGCTTGGTGTACGTAGGACTGTGCCTGCTGCTCGCTTTGTTGGGCTATTGGGTAGTGCCAGATTATACGCGTAATGCAAATTTTCAAGCTTTAGAGCTCGCCAAGTTAGGCCCTGGCTCAGAAGGGCATATGCTGCTATTGCCTTTGCCTGGAGTAGAGGCTGACCCCTCCATCGGGGAACGCTGGCTCGGGGCAGAACAGCCCTACCTGCCTATCGTATTGCGAGATACGAGTAGCCTTGCGATTGAGGGAGAATATGTGAGTTATACTGCTTTGTCAGGCGCGGATGGTCGCAAACGATTAGCAGAATTTGGGGTAGAAGGCAGTATTTCGAAAACCAACTTTCTTGCCGCCTATGCCAGTGTACGCCGATATTGGCTGGGCACTGATAATTATGGTCGAGATTTGCTGAGCCGTATCCTATTGGGGACGCGTATTAGTCTTTCGATCGGGATTATGTCCGTACTGATCAGCCTACTGATAGGGATTGTGCTGGGAACGCTTGCGGGTTATTTTGGTGGTTGGGTCGATTCAGTGATTATGTGGCTGGTTTCAGTCATGTGGTCAATACCAACTCTCCTACTGGCGCTCGCGATTGTGTTTGTACTCGAAAAAGGATTCTGGCAACTCTTCCTCGCCATTGGCGTGAGTATGTGGGTAGAAGTGGCCCGTATCGTCAGGGGACAGATGCTGAGCGTAAGGGAACAAGCCTTTGCCGAAGCAGCTGGCGCATTAGGTTTTAAGCATCCTCGGATTATGTTTCGACATGTTCTCCCCAATGTACTGAGCCCTATCATAGTGGTAGCCGTCGCCAATTTTGGCTCTGCTGTTCTGATTGAGTCCGGTTTGAGCTTCTTGGGGATTGGGGTCGAAGTTCCGATTCCTACCTGGGGTCGCATGATTTACGAGGGATATACGTATATTGTATTCGAAAACGGGAAGTGGCTAGCTTTCTTCCCTGGACTGGCGTTGATCCTGCTAGTCGTATCGATCAATTTGATAGGTATTGGTCTGCGGGACGCCCTGGATGTGAAGTTGAATTAGGCGCATGGGAGCACGCAATAAACCATTTTCTCGCGGCAGAGAAAATGCCTACAATACTACCGACCCTTCCAAATTATTGGAACTCAAACGTCTCGAGGCTGACGCCTTGTTGGACGTGCTGCGTACCATCAATCAAGAAGACCTTAAGATTGATTCCCTCTGCCGTATTGCCAAATACGTATTGCTCGGCCAATTAGGGGTCCACAAGATGGCCTTCTTTTATGAGGCCGGTGATAATTGGGAAGAGGGACTCAGACAAGGCTTTACGCCCTTGGGCTTGGAAGCGATGCAAGAGATGTTTGCCTTCCAATCTGAAATTACCCCTGTCTCCGAGGAGACCACGCCTCAGCTTGCGGCTCATAAGGTAGAGTATATCGTCCCCATCACTCATCGAGATCACGCACGTGCTTTCTTCTTGATTGCCGATTTTGCGGATTCGGAGGTAGAAGCCCAAAATGACCTGATCTTCATAGAGACCTTAGGCAATATTTTATCGGTAGCCATTCAGAACAAGCAATTGTTCCAAGAGAAGATGGCCCAAGAGTTTTTGCGCAAAGAATTAGAAGTAGCGGGGACGATCCAAAAGCAAATGCTGCTTTCGGATTTTAGCCGTTTCAAAGAGATAGATGTTTATGGCCTCAACATGGCTCACCATGGAGTAGGTGGCGACTTTTTTGATGTCATCAAAAAAGGCAAAGGCAAGACCTTCATTTGTATTGCTGATGTTTCTGGTAAAGGAATCGGCGCCGCATTATTGATGTCCAATTTACAGGCCAATCTACGTGCGCTTTGCGCTCAGTATGATGATCCCGAAGCGATCGTGCATGAACTCAATCATATCTTGTATCGCATTACTCAGGGAGAGAAGTTTGTTACCTTATTTCTCGCCTTGGTTGATACCGAAACGGGTAAACTCCAGTATGTCAATGCAGGTCATGATTATCCCATCTTAATCCATCAAGGGGCTATCCAGTTGTTAGAAAGTGGATGTACCTTCTTAGGCCTGCTGCCAGATTTGCCGATTGTCTCTACGGCGGTGGAATTTTCGCCTTCGGATGTACTATTTATGTATACCGATGGACTCCCTGATCAAAGAGATGACAATGGTCATATGTTTGGCTCGGATTCAATTCCAGAATTACTCAAATCGCTTTATAGTCGTGATGCTAAAGGCATCGTGGCTGGGGTACAAGCTGCTTTGCATGCTCATGCCGGTGTACAACCAGCTGATGATGACATTACCCTTTTAAGCGTTAAGTTTTTAGAATAAACGATATCAGACTTTTACGAGAACGTGTTTATTTGCAACGTTTTCTAATAACAACCTTAGCTGAAACCTAGTTTTATGAAATTGTTTGAACGCTCCCTCATTGGGCAGTTGAGCGAAAAAGGACGAAAGCTTGCTGATCGTCTTGAAGATAAATCCGCCGTTATCGGGATAGTCGGCCTAGGATATGTAGGCATGCCTATCGCCTTAGAATATTGCAAAAAAGGATTTCAATGTATTGGGGTTGATGTTTCGACCCAAAAAGTTGAAATGCTCAACAAAGGAGAAAATTTTATTGAGGATCTCAAGGATGAGGAAGTTGCGGATGCCGTTTCTAAAGGCTTACTGAGGGCTTCGACAGACTATCAAGTTTTGTCTGAAGCAGATGTAATATTTATCGCTGTTCCGACGCCATTCAATGCCAATAAAGATCCAGACATTAGCTATATCATAAGTTCTGGACAGGGAGTTTCCGAGATTCTTTCTCCGGGCCAAATGGTGATTTTAAAAAGTACCACCTTTCCCGGCACTACTGAGGATCATCTTATACCGGAGCTTGACAAGAGCGGACTCCGTGCTGGAACGGATTATTTTATTGCCTTCAGCCCCGAACGTGTGGATCCCGGCAACAAAGTCTTTCATACTGGCAATACGCCGATCGTAGTAGGCGGGATTGATGAAGAGAGCGCGATCCTTGCTTCTCTCGCCAATCACCAAATCATCGAGAAAGTATATCTCGTCAATAATCCAAAGGTAGCAGAATTAGAAAAGCTACTCGAAAATATATTCCGCTCAGTCAACATTGCCTTGGTCAATGAACTTGCGCTGCTATGTGAGCGGATCGGAGGGATAGATGTTTGGGAAGTGATCGAAGCTGCGGGTACCAAACCTTTTGGCTTCATGAAGTTCACCCCCGGTCCTGGAGTAGGCGGACACTGTATTCCTATTGATCCTTACTATCTCTCTTGGCTAGCCCGTGAGTATGACTTTGAGACCAAGTTTATTACGCTGGCCGCGAACGTTAACGAGAGCATGCCCTATCATGTGAGTAATCTCGTCATGAAGGAAGTCGCCCGTCAACCGATAGCGCTCAAAGATGCGCGGGTGTTGATTCTTGGGGTTAGCTTCAAGAAAAATGTGAAGGATCTGCGCCACTCACCTTCTGAGGCGATTATTCACCGTCTGCTCGAGGAAGGCGTTGAGAATATAGATTACACAGATCCTTGGGCACCAGAATATCGTACTGCTGGCCGCGAGATGTATTCGGTCGATCTCTCTCCTGAGAGTATTGCTAGTTATCACGCGGTGGTTATGGTGACGGATCATGATGAGTTTGACATCCCTTATATCGTGGAGCATGCTCGCTATGTAGTGGACACCCGCAATATGACCAAAGATGTGGTCGAAGGTCGCGAGAAAATCCGCGTACTAGGCAATACTAAGCTAAAGCCAAAGCTCCTAGTTGAGCATTAAGATATCGCACTGAGTAAGGACCCAATCTCGATTGGTGATTTGCTGAGTACCTTTTATTTGTTCCGTCAAGGCCTCCAGGCTTTGGCGGAATTTTTTTTGACTGAGGGCGGTCCGTTTGTTTCTTAGCTTCGCTAAACGCTGAGCAAAACGGATCAGGCCGGCCTGGGCTCTGCGTTGATATTCGGAGATGTTTTTGTTGCGGGACAGATAGGCGCGAAATGAGCGTATCTGGTCATCAAGCCCATCTTGATCATCTTGCTCGTAGTAGATCTTGAGGGTCATTGCTCGCTTGCCTAATTCATAATAGTCATCTTCTATCTCTACCTTCCACAATTTGCGGAGCGCTTGACGATATTCCTTTCGTGCGTAAAAGTAAGCCGCGAGATTGTAGTGATAGGCTGCATCCTGAAATTCAAGGGCTAAATAGGCGCGGTAGCGTTCCACGAAGTGGTGAACCCAATCCATCTCTCCTAATCGTAAACCGACAGTAACCAGATTTTTGT
>JBCAWW010000075.1:0-11876 GCA_038534415.1 Bacteroidota bacterium
AGGTCATATCAGGGCTCAACTCTAATAAAGTTTCTGCCCAGTGGATCGTCAGATCGTGGGTGATCCGATAATAGGTTTCATTCGAAGCACCCGCAGCAGACATACCCAAACAGAAAAAGCAGGCATCATAGCCGACCAACTGATCTTTGATTGAACTCAGATCTAAAAAGTCCTTATGCAAAATCTCTTTGAGTTTAGGATGCGTGATCTCTACACTGCGTCGGTTTACGACCAATATAGCTTCTACATCGGGTCTATCTAGGCACTCAAGTAGTACCCCCTTCCCTACCATACCCGTGGTTCCGGTGATGATTACTTTCATATAAAAAGTGATTGATTACTCACATTGCAAGATTAAACATTATTTCGCAAACCAAAAAACATTATTTTGCCCAAATGAAAATCAAGGACATCCGTGTACGTAAAGAAGCACTGGATCTCACCCGCCCATATACCATCGCTTATAAAACGGTCAGTGATGTAGCCGTTTGCTTTGTAGAGGTCGAAGCCGAAAACGGTATGATCGGTCGCGGGGCAGCAAATCCCAGCAAGCAGGTCGTAGGGGAAACCGTGGATCAAACAGTGGCTGCTTTGCAAGGAGAGGGAGTTCAGGCCTACATTGGCAGGGACATTCGCGAATTGCGATTGCTTTGTGAGCAGCTTCATCAGCAGTTCCCGCAACAGCCAGGCGCAAAGGCCGCTTTGGACATTGCCTTTCATGATCTGTTTAGCCAGCTGCTAGGCGTTCCACTGGTGGACTATCTTGGACGTCATCATCACAGCCTTGCGACCTCTATCACCATTGGCATCAAAAATGTGGCAGAAACGCTCGAGGAAGCCCAAGAATATGCCGATCGCAAATTCCGAATCCTCAAGGTAAAGCTTGGGCACTCGGTGGAGGAAGATATAGAGCGTTTGGTCAAGCTGCGCGAACGCTTTGGCGCTCAATTGGGGATCAGAGTAGATGCTAACCAAGGATACTCGGTGCAGGATTTGATTCACTTTCACGCCCAGACCCTCGACTTAAATATCGAATTAGTAGAGCAGCCCCTACCCGCCGAGGCAATAGAGGAGATGCGCCAATTGCCGGAAGCCATCAAAACGACTATCGCCGCAGATGAATCCTTGGTCAATGCCGAAAATGCCTACCAACTGGCTCAAGCTCCGCTCCCTTGTGGGATCTACAATATCAAACTCATGAAGTGTGGCGGCATCTATCAGGCTCAACGCATCGCTGAGATGGCCCGTGCGGCGGGTCATACGCTCATGTGGGGTTGCAATGATGAAAGTATCGCCAGTATCGCTGCGGGCCTGCACCTGGCCTTCTCCTGCCCTCATACGCGCTATATCGATCTGGATGGCAGCCTTGACCTCGCTCGCGACCTCGTCAGTGGCGGATTTGTGATCGAAGCAGGGATGATGCGTACCCTCGATGCTCCGGGCCTTGGCCTCAAAACCATTTAAGTAATAAGCCTAAAGTAGATAGTACTGAGACTAGCCAAGCAAACTTAAGGGACTATTACTGAAGTACCTAGCATTAAGTACAGCTGAAAACGGCCCTAAGGACTCTAAAAGTTCGATTTCCAAGCGTCTTAAAACTAAATACTTTTGTCTCAGTACTTAAAATTCGGGCTGGATTCTCAGGGATTTTTACTCAATAATCAAATTAAATTCATGGAAGGAACGCTTAGAAAAAATATCAAACTCGGCCTGCTCGTCAATGTAGTGCAAAAGCATCATCAGAGGACGGGCGAGTTGACCGAAGGCTTTGTCAAACGGATTCTTACCAAATCACCGCAGCACCCGCATGGTATCAAGGTGATGCTCGATGATGGGACTGTGGGACGGGTCAAGGAGATCATCGAGGAAGATGTAGATTGAGTTCCTCTTGATGCTGCAAGGCAGGACCAGTTGCTGCAAGGCAGTGCCTTGCAGCGACGGTAGACTCTAGGGAAGCGTTCTGCGAAGCAGGGAAAAATCTCAATCTCTCAATGCACTAGGCCTTCGTCCGCAGATAACGCGTGATCGCCTTTTTGACAATCTCCGAATAGGTCGGATAGGAATAAATCGTATAGACAAATTCGTCAAGGGGCAGCTCGTGCTTCATCACCAAAGTCAGCATTTGGGTCCACTCTCCCGCATGCGCGCCAATCGCGTCCGCACCAAGTACCTTATCATTGGGGCCAAAAATCACTTTGAGAAAGCCTTTGGTTTTGCCATCGGTGATAAAACGGTCCACAGTTGCATTGACTTTAAAAACTTGAATATTTTCCTCGCCGTATTGCTCGATCGCCTGCCTTTCACTCAAGCCCACATGCGCAATCTCGGGATCGGTAAAGATCGCCCAAGGCAGGATGCTGAGATCGTTGCGGCGATGGTTGCCCTTTTGGATATTGTCCACACAGACAACCGCCTGATAAGCCGCTACATGCGTAAACTTGGCCGGCGTCGCCACATCTCCACAGGCATAAATATTGGGTGCTGTGGTTTGCAGATATTCATTGACTTTGAGGCCTCGTTCCGAGAACGCTACCCCTGCTTTTTCCAGGTCTAGCCCCTTGAGATTAGGCGTTCGGCCGACGGCCAGAAAAACAGACTCAGTCCTCAATTCTTGGGCAATGCCATCCACCTCGACACTGGTTACCGTCTCATTGCCTTCCTGACGAAAGCCCTTGAGTTCGGCGCGGCCGATCCGCTGGATGCCCAAGGAGCGAAACTCTTCAAATAAAACTGCCGCAACCTCATCGTCTACCACTTTGAGCATGCGTTCATTGCGGTCCATGATGGTAACTTGAGTGCCCAGACGCGCCATGGATTGTCCTAGCTCCGCAGAGATCACGCCGCCACCTATAAATAAGATGGACTTGGGCTGGGTGCGTAGATCCCAAAAGTTTTCGTTGTGGAGAAAGTTGACCTCCTCACTGCCGGGCAAATCGATCAGGCGGGGCGAAGAACCCGTGCACAAAACAAAGTGATCGGCTGCTAAAATATCAGGACCGATGCTGACGGTATGGGCATCTAAAAACTTTGCTCCCGCTTCATGCACAAAAACCTCTATACCCTGTGCCTCCCAAATATCGGGCGTTTCGTGAGCGTAAATCCCCTGCACAATGCCATCTACATGCTCCATGACCGAGGCAAAATCTGCTTTGACAGTAGGAAGACCGGGTAATCCATATTGGGTAGTTTGGGCCAAGGCCGCCAATTGCTTAGTGCTTTGGATCAGGGCTTTGCTAGGTACACAGCCAGAATGCGTACACTCACCGCCAATCTTATGTTTTTCGAGCATCGCTACCCGCATACCTCTACGCTTGGCAGTAGTCGCGACGACTAGGCCACCGGAACCAGCTCCGATGACGATCAAATCATACTTTGTTTTCATAGTCGCAAGATGAGGTTAAAGGTCAAATAAAATTGACTTGCGCACGACTCAAGGTCTAGCTTTAAATTCAGAAAACATAAATTTCTTATTATTGCAGCTCAAAGCTTGAAAACAACCCATGGCAGAAGTAAAAAAATCTGAAGAAGGCTTACAGTGGACGGGACGTCCATTTGGGGGTCTGTTAGGAGATGTTCGTCGTAAAGCGCCGCACTATCTAAGCGACTTTAAGGACGGCTTTCACTCCAAAGTAGCAGGAACTACCCTCTTCCTCTATTTTGCAGCGCTGGCCAACGCAATTGCTTTTGGCGCTTTGACAGGCGCCTTGACGGGCAATGAAATTGGCATCATTGAGATGATCGTTATCACGGCCATCGGCGGGATTGCTTTTGCCCTCTTGGCGGGTCAACCCTTGACCATCTTAGGCGGCACCGGCCCCATTGTCATCTTTACAGGTCTTTTGTACACGGCCTGTGGCCAGCTTGGCATTCCTTTTCTCGCGACCTATGCTTGGGTGGGAATTTGGTCAGGCATTTTGATGTTGGTTTTAGCTTTTTCGGATGCGAGTGTTTTGATGAAGTATTTCACCCGCTTTACGGATGAGATTTTTGCTGGCCTTATATCGGTCATCTTTATCATAGAAGCCATCAAAGATACCGTCAATGCTTTTGGTGAAGACGGATTTGGCCTCGCTAGCGGATTGCTTTCATTGATCTTGGCGCTGGGTACTTTCATGATTTCGCGCGCTTTGAAACAGGCTACCAAAACGCCTTATCTCAGACGTCCCGTCCGTAATTTTTTGAGTGATTTTGGCCCCAGTATCGCTATCGTGGTGATGACGGGCTTGGCATTATATTTTTCGGATATCCAGTTGAGTTTGCCCTCCGTACCCGAAACCCTAGGCACTACCACTGGCCGAGATTGGCTGGTAGACATTTGGGCGATACCGACTTGGGCGATATTTGCCTCCATCCTTCCGGCGATACTCGCCACGATACTGCTCTTCTTAGATCAGAGCATTACCACTCGTTTGGTCAACTCATCTGATAATAAACTCAAGAAGGGCTACGGCTATCATTTAGATTTGGCTATCGTTGGTTTGATCATTTTGGCGAGTAGCTTTTTTGCTTTGCCTTGGATCGTAGCCGCTACGGTACACTCTCTCAATCATGTAAAGAGTTTGGCCAACTATAAAGTAACCGAAGCCAGCGGCGGGGCCAAAGATGAGAAAATTGTCTCCGTAATCGAAAATCGCCTCTCTGGTTTATTGATTCATGTATTGATTGCGGCATCCTTATTTTTCTTAGGTTATATCGCTTTGATTCCGATGCCAGTTTTATTTGGGCTATTTTTATATATGGGATTTACTTCTTTGGCGGGCAATCATTTTTACGATCGACTGGTGCTCTGGATCACCGATCCGGCATTATATCCCAAAACCCACTATCTCAAGATTATGCCTGCTAAGCAAGTGCATAAATTTACCTTGATACAGTTGGCATGTTTTGTGGTACTTTGGCTATTGAAGGCATCCAAGCTAGGGATCCTTTTTCCGCTGATGATTGCAGCTCTAGTGCCCATTCGCTTGTTTATCAGTCGCTTTTTCAAAGCCGAGGAGATCGAAGCTTTAGTAGCAGAAGACTTTGAGGAGGAAGAAGAGATTAGAGTTGTGATGTAAGATAGATTGTGATTTGCCGCATATTTTCTAGCTTTGAAAAAGATTTTGGAATAAAATAATTTTAGATACTCGTGATGGTTCGTTCTGCTCTAATGCTCAGTGCTCGTTTGTATGAGGATAATAAAACTGCTCAGTTAGTTGCAAGTCCTGCTGAATTTGACGCGCTAAAGGAAGCCTTGAACGATACTCGTATCGGTGGGTTTGGCCGTATTTATACACAAGAAAATGAAAGTTGCGCTGCTGCCCAACAAGCCATTTCTCAGTTTTTTCACAATCGTGAACCCCATGAGCTATTGCTTATGTATATGACGGGCTTCGAGCTCCTCAATCATGAAGGTGAAGTCTACTTTGTCGACATCAACACTGATATGGAAGCGCTGGAAGAGACTGCGATTTCAGCCAGTTTTATTCGCGACATCGTCAAAAACTGTAAGTCAGAAAGTAAAGTCTTGCTGATCGATAGCTTCGCGAGAACCTTGATGGATCAGCAATCTCGAGACCAAAAGGAGCTTCGCCTCGCCAATTTTTCGGCCGAAACGCGCTCTGTAGTCCTGACTTCTCAGGATACGCTCAAAACGATCCGTACCGAAGGGGGCCAAAAAAACCCGGGCTTTACCGAAAGCCTCATCCAGGGTCTCTCCTCTGGTGACGCCGATTTGGACCAGCGTGGTTACATCAGCGAAAACGAACTTTTTCTCTACGTCTATAAGCAGATGAGTAAGTTCGGCACCGCTCCCAACCTCTTTTTGAGCGATCATGAAGATATCGAGCGGATTCGTCTAGCCCGTAATATCAAGTTTAGCTCGCTGCCAGAATATGCAGATGATGACGACAGCTTGAATTTTGCCCGCTTTTTGCGCCTCGTCGGCCAACGCAAAAGCTTAGAAAGCGAACGTGAAAAAGATACGCTTCGCAAAGTGATTCGCTTTCAGCCAGAAGTAACCTTCCTGAAGCGTTTGGCCCGTGCGGCGATCGTTACGGGTATTTTTAGCGCTTTAGCCGCTTTGATTACCAAGGTTGACATCTCAAAAGCCATCCTGATTGCCCTTATCGTCCTCTTTGGATTGGTTGTGGATGATTTGCTCCGCAGGAGGTTTAATTAGGTAGAAAGACAATAGTATTTAGTATTACCCTCGGGAAATCTCTTGATACTTAGGAATATAAAAGATGCTTGGATAGCTGAAGACTCAGAGATTCAAGCATCTTTTTTTGTGGCCTTATTTTTTGGGGGGCCGCTGCGCGGAACGCTTGTCTCTCGCGCTGCAAGGCGGTACCAGTTGCTGCAAGGCAGTGCCTTGCAGCGACGGCAGACTCGAGGGAATCGTTCTGCGAAGCAGAATAAATCTCCAAAGGCCTTTTGACTACGCTCAAGCTAACAACTTGAAGTATTTATAGGCTTTGCCTGAAACGCTCAAATTGTCAGGTCGAGGCCCGATCACGAAATCGGAAAACGGGAACAAAAAAAAATTGAGTGGAAGACCAGAAGTCAACCACTCAATCGATATTTCAACTATTCTTATTAGTTCGACAAGGCGTCGGCACCAGCAGAAATCTCGAGGATCTCCTTGGTAATCGCGGCCTGGCGAGCTTTGTTATATTTGATTTTGAGGCCTTTGAGTAGTTCCTCGGCGTTTTCGGTTGCCGTGTCCATGGCAACCATACGAGCGCCTTGCTCAGCAGCATTAGACTCAAGGACTGCCTGAAAGACCTTGGTGCGCAATGCTTTAGGAATCAACTCAGAAAGGATTTCCTCACGATCTGGTTCGAAGATGTAGTCAGCAGTGAAGCCAGCATCGCCGCTTTCTTCAGCTGTACTCAAGTCATCAATCGCTAATGGCAATAATACCTCCATACGACGAATCTGAGACATGACGTTTTTGAATTCATTGTAAGCGAGATAAACTTTATCCACTTTAGCTGATTCAAAGGCCTCAAATACTTCGTTGATAACAGTGTTTACGTTGTCAAAGCTCAAGTCTGAGAAGACATCATAATTCTGCTCTTCTAACAGCATGGGGTAGTTGCGCTTCTTTACATATTCGAAGCCTTTACGGCCCATGCAAATAAAGCTAACTTCTCCATTGGCGAGTTCTTCGGCCATATTATCATTTAAATACTGGAAGGTATTTTTGATAACGTTGGTATTGAAAGGTCCCGCCAAACCGCGGTTAGAAGTAATGAGGATTACCAGCGTGTTTTTTACTTCTTCACGGCTTTTACTGAGCTCACCGGGGATATCTTCAGGGCTGACGACAGCCATGACATTGCCAATGATCTCTTGCAGTTTAGAAGCGTAAGGACGGAGCTGGAGCATTCGGTCTTGGGCACGTCTCAACTTAGCGGCGGCCACCATTTTCATGGCTTTGGTCACCTGCTGGGTGTTTTTGACGGACTTTATCCGAATACGTATCTCTTTAAGATTTGCCATTTATTCAAAAGATTTTGCAAGCTGAGCTGCGACTTCACCCAATGCACTTTGCGTTTCTTTGCTCCATTTCTTAGCACGGATTTCGTCAAGAATAGCGGTGTGGTTGAGTTCGAGCTCCTGTACGAATCTTTCTTCGTACTCAGCTACGCGCTCTACTGGTAGCGCATCTAAATAACCATTGTTGGCAGCGTAGATGATAGCTACCTGATTTTCTACTCTTACAGGGCTATACTGCTTTTGCTTAAGGATTTCGACCAGACGACGGCCACGCTCTAGCTGACGCTGAGTAGCTTTGTCAAGATCAGAACCAAAACGAGCAAATGCTTCCAGCTCACGAAACTGAGCGAGGTCTACACGCAGAGAGCCAGATACTTTTTTCATCGGCTTGATCTGAGCAGAACCACCCACACGTGATACTGAGATACCTACGTTGATCGCAGGACGGATACCAGAGTTGAAGAGGTTACCCTCTAGGAAGATCTGACCGTCTGTAATCGAAATTACGTTGGTTGGGATATATGCAGAAACATCACCTTCCTGCGTTTCGATGATCGGAAGTGCAGTCAAAGAACCACCACCTTTCACGAGAGATTTGTAGTTTTCAGGAAGATCGTTCATTTGAGCAGCGATCTCATCATTGTTGATCACTTTTGCAGCACGCTCTAGTAGACGGCTGTGGAGATAAAATACATCTCCAGGATATGCTTCACGTCCAGGAGGACGACGCAGCAAGAGAGATACCTCACGGTAAGCAACCGCCTGCTTAGAAAGGTCATCATAAACAGCCAAAGCTGGACGCCCACTATCGCGGAAAAACTCACCAATCGCAGCACCCGCAAATGGCGCAAAATACTGCATAGGAGCAGGAGAAGAAGCAGGAGCAGCGACCACTACAGTGTAGGCCATGGCACCATTGTCTTCTAATGCTTTTACTACTTGTGCTACGGTAGAAGCTTTCTGACCGCAAGCAACGTAGATACAAAATACTGGCTCACCAGCATCGTAAAATTCTTTTTGATTGATGATCGTATCAATGGCAATCGCAGTCTTACCAGTAGAACGGTCTCCAATGATCAACTCACGCTGACCACGACCTACTGGAATCATACCATCAATCGCCTTTACTCCAGTCTGGAGCGGCTCACTTACTGGCTCACGGTAGATTACACCTGGAGCTTTGCGTTCGTAAGGAGCGTCATATAGTTGACCTTCGATAGGACCTTTACCGTCGATAGGTTCTCCAAGTGGATTTACTACACGACCGAGTAGACCTTCTCCTACTTTGAGAGAGGCGATGCTACCTGTACGACGTACAGTGTCACCTTCTTTGATTCCTTCAGAATCACCAAAAAGTACTGCCCCGACATTGTCTTCCTCAAGGTTCAGTACCATTCCTTTCAAACCGGTTTCGAATTCGATCAATTCACCAGCTTGAACTTTGCTAAGTCCGTAGATACGGGCGATACCATCACCAATCTGGAGGACGGTTCCGGTTTCTTCTAGTTCACTCGAGGACTTGAAGTTGGACAACTGCTCCCTAAGGATCGCAGAAACTTCATCGGGTCTTACTGCAGGCATATTATTGCTTTAAGAATTGTTGATTTTTGAATAGCTGAGGGGTGATGTGCTAGCACTCGATCCCTCAACGCTTATTTTATAAACTCGCGGCGCGCACGACGGATAGAACCGGCGATGCTACCATCAAATAAATTATCTCCTACTTTGAGGGTAAAGCCACCGATAAGTTCGTCATCGATAGCGTGTTCGATCTCTAGTGTTTGGCCACTGCGCTCTTCCATGATTTTTTTGATCTCAGCGATTGCTGTATCATCCATCTGGGTAGCAGAGGTAAGCGTTCCCCGCAGGATCTTATGTTCCTGATCATATAAAGCGAGAAAAGCACTAGCGATATTGGGAATAAACTGCTCACGTCCCTTACGGGTAACGATTTCCAGTAGATTCTTAACCATTTCGGTTTTTAGCTCCTTGTCAAATACAGCAGTAATGATTGCTTGTTTTTTAGAAGTAGCTACTAGGGGGCTTTGCAAGAGATTGAGTAAATCTCTGCTTGCAGAAACCGTATCTGTGATCAACTGCATGTCTCCACGAACGGCGTCGGTTTCTTTGCGCTCATCTGCTAGACTGTAGACAGATTTGGCATATCTATATCCAATGCGATCTTCAACCATAGTTTTCTAGTATTAAGTAGATAGTAAAAAGTATAAAGAGCAATCGAATCCATACTTACTACTTGATACTTACTACTTCTTACTTTTTGATTAATTATCGCTTAGCTCACCGATAAGAGTTTTGGCAAAGTCTTCTTGCTGACCTTTGTCAGCAAACTCTTTGCGTAGGATTTTTTCAGCTACTTCTACTGCGATGGAGGCAGCGGTGTCGCGGATTTCTGCTAGCGCAGAACGCTTCTCATTTTCAATCATTTGACGCGTTTTTTCACGTTCAACTGATTCAGCTTCAGCGGCAGCAGTTTTAGCATCAGCGATGATGCGTTCTTTGATGTCGTTGGCTTCACGAATGATTTTATCACGTTCTTGACGAGCTTCTTTGAGCAAGGCCTCGTTGTCGGCACTAAGCTGCGCCATATCATCTCTCGCTTTTTGGGCTTGAGAAAGCGCATCTTCGATAGACTGCTCACGCTGATTCAAGGCATTCATGATCGGCTTCCACGCAAAACGGCGTAGAATGAAGAAAAAGATCAGGAAGATCAACGTAGACCAGAAAAATAATCCGAATTCTGGCGTGATAATACTAAGAGGGGTCATTGGATATATATTTAACAATGATTTTGGTCAAAAGTAGCCGGGGCATTCCCCCGGCTTTTTCTTGTTTAGCCAAGTACTGCCAAAAGACAAACTACTTCAGCAAAAAGGGCAACACCCTCAATGAAGGCGGCGGTAAGGATCATCGCACCACGAATGTCTCCAGCTGCTTCTGGCTGACGAGCGATAGACTCTACAGAAGCGGCAGCAAGACGGCCGATACCCATACCTGCACCGATAGCAGCAAGACCTGCACCGATACCTGCACCCATAATTCCAATCGTATCCATTTTATATATATTAGATAGTGATAAATATGATGGCAATTTTAGTGGTGATCATCGTGAGACTCCATGGCCATCCCGATAAACACCGCCGTCAATAGTGTAAAGATGAACGGCTGCACAATGGCAACGATCATCTCTAGCAAGAAAATGACGATGGTAAACAGTACGGAGAGTGGCATAATCGCCATCGCTCCGCCAAAGTTTGTTCCTCCATTACCCATAATGAAGATCAAACTCACAAGCCCCAAGACCATGAAGTGTCCAGCTGTAATGTTGGCAAACAAACGAATCGCCAAAGCAAAGGGCTTAGTGAAGAGTCCCAAAAATTCAACTGCTGGCATCAATGGAATCCCAAATTTCAACCATCCCGGTACGCCAGGCGTATTGAAGACGTGAATCCAGTGATCTTTAGAAGCGTTGACCTGGGTCAATATGAAAGTCAAAACTGCCAATGCCGCTGTAACCGAAATATTACCGGCGATATTGGAGTTGAGTGGAGTCAAACCAAATAAGTTGGCAAACCAGATAAAGAAGAAGAGGGTGAGTAGATAAGGCATAAATGCGTTGGCCTTATCTCCTAAGTAGGGCTTAGCTACTTCGTCTCTAACAAAAACAATTACTGGCTCTAAGAAAGATTGCATGCCCTTGGGCGCTTGACCTTGGCGTTTCGCGTATGAGCGAGCTACAGAAGTAAAGACTAATACCAACAATAATCCGATCAGGATCATTTGAAAAGAAGTCTTGGTCAGTGAGATATCCAGCACGCTAACGCTTTCATCTTTCACTCCTATTACTTCCTCATCTGACAAATGCACGTGCCCGTGTTCGTCGGCATGTACTTCGGCTCCTGCTTTCAGCGGAACGAGGTGCTCGTGAACAGGCGCATAGCCTTTTTCGAGCAAGGCTTCAGTACCAGAAGCAAAAACAAAACCATCACGACTACTCCAAAACATCCATGGAAGATGCAAAGCAATCGGCTTCAGATGCTTCTTACCATCTTCGCCCGTTACCGGAATGTCAGTGATATGCCAATCATGCGCATCCTGAATGTGATGTAGGATGGCCTCTTTGGGCTCTTGCCCACCTCCTTCTCCTGCTGGCTCATCGGCCTGAAGGAAATTAAGGGAAAGTAGAGCTAATATGGTGAAAATTAAAGATTTACGTAACGCCATTGTAAATTGTCTTACCCAAAAATGGGCTTGCCTTTTGAATTAGGCGCGCAATTTACGCATTAAGCCATAAACTTCAAACGCAGTGAAAACAAAATACGTCAACATATTAGCTCTACTTTCCCTTAATTTCCTTCAGGCCGATGAGCCAGCAG
>JBCAWW010000076.1:0-11860 GCA_038534415.1 Bacteroidota bacterium
CAAACTTCCACAATATTGAATTTATGGGTTTTTTGATCGAAATTGAGGTGTGTTTATAGAAATTAAATGAGTAAAAATGTGCTACTCCGCTCCCTGCAAAGTCTCGATAAACGCGAACAACAGCGTTTTCAAAAGTGGGTAGACTCGCCCTACCACAATGCAGATCCAAAATTATCGCGCCTACTCAGCCTGATTTTGGGCGATTTGGAAGGAGATACCCTCGACCGGGAACGCTTAGACGCGGCGCTATATCCGGCGCAAAATTTTAAGTACGCCCGCATCACCAATCACCTTTCGGATATCAAAGCGCTTTTGGAAGATTTTTTGGTGTGGGAACGCCTCAAAGCCCAGCCCGAACAGCGCAAACTTCATCTCCTGAGCCTTAGCCGAGAACGCAAACTGGAAGGGCTATACCAGCAGACCGATCGGTATTTTGAGCGACTCGCCAAACGACAGCCCTATTTCTCTGAGACAGATTTTTTGCTTTATCAGCTGGTGGAAGAGGAACGTTATATCGCCTTTACGGAGCAAGATGTGCGGGCCCTCGACCAGAGTCTCCAACGCAAAACCGAATGGGGAGATCGTTACTTTGTAGGCCATATGCTCAAGACTGCCTGCCAGCTGCTCAATCGTCGCAATGTGTTGCAGGACTCCCAGATATTGCCGGGGCTTAAGCAGTTTTTGAGCTATATAGAAGATGATTTCGAGCGTTTTGCCGATTGGCCGCAGCTCAATCTATATCGAGCGGTCTTGCAAATGTTATTGCATGAGTCGGACGCACATTATGAGCATTTTCGGGTCCTACTTAAGCGTTCGGCGAAGCCGATAACGATACGGGAGCAAATCCCCTTCGAGGAGCACAAACCGCTCTACCAATACGCCCAAAACTACTGTATCAAGCAAGCCAATAAGGGGCAATCTCAATACCTCGGCGAACTCTTTGGTATCTATCAGGAAATGATCGATCAGGAGTTGATTTACTATCAAGGCTATCTCTCTCCTAACGATTTCAAAAATATCGTGGTGCTGGGCGTGCGACTGCAGGAATATGATTGGACGGAGTATTTTTTGGACCGCTTCGCGGAACGCGTCGCTCCCGACCAACGACACAATGCCTTGGCCTACAATCGAGCTTATTTTCTCTACGCCCGTGGCGAACGCCGAGCCGCATTGCGTCAGTTGACGCAGGTCCAATATCAAGATGTATTTTATCTGCTCGGCGGCCGCAGTATGCAGCTCAAGATTTACTACGAAATGCATGATGATGAGGCGCTGGAAGCCGGATTGCATGCTTTTGACAATTCCTTGCGCCGAGACCGATTGCTCCCTGATTATCGCAAAATGGGTTATAGAGAGTTTGTGCGCCTGCTCCGCAAACTGATGAAATATCGGGCCTTGCCCTCGACGCAGCAAAAGCAAACGCAAGAGAAATTGGAGCAAGAACTATTGGCTTCGGAGAGTGGTATCCACCGCGACTGGTTGAGCAAGCAGTTGCAATCCCTGTAGGTTCGGCTAGCAAGCCGAACCTACAAGCAAAACCCATATATCCCCAAAAAAGTCTAAATTATATCCTACACCTACTACGAATGCCTGCTAAACTCTTCCCTATTTTATGGCTTTGCTCTCTCTTTCCCTTTCTCAATCTCTCCGCCCAAGACAATCCATCGGCTGGCGATAAATGGTATCAACAGGCCAAAAAAGTCTATCGTACGGGCCAAATTGATAGTGCCTTATTTTATCTAGAAAGCGCCAAAACCGCCTATGCCGCCAACGATGACCACAAAGGCTACGCCAATGCGCTGTCCGAAGAGAGCAATATGCTCTACCACAAAGGCGATACTCCCGCGGCTGTGGATAAGTTGTGGGAAAGTCGCCGCTACGCGGAACGCCTAGCCGTAATCACGCCTCAGTTTCTCTCTAACTTTCATAGCAACCTCAATATGCACCAGGCCAATCTCGGCCAATTTGAGGCCGCACAGCGGCATCTTGACACCGCCTACCAACTGATCCAAACTTTTGACCTCAGCGATCCCGACAATATCGTTCGATTAGCTGCTTTGGAGATCAATTATGGGCGTTATCTGGTCCGCATGCATGACTATGATGCCGGCCATCAGCTCTACGAAAAAGCCGTCGCTCGCATGGAGGCTGCCGGTCTGACCGACCACCGCTTTCTTTCCAATGGCTACTTCAATCTGGGATTTTCCTATATCCGCATGCGAGATGGCGAGCGGGCTGCTCAGTATGGCGCCAAATCTATCGAGCTAGACAGCAAACTCTACGGTCCCAAACATCCTTACGTCATCGATGGCTATCACAGCATGGGCCACTGCTACGAACTGATGGGTCAAACCGAACAGGCCAAAGATTATCATCGCAAAGCGATCAGTCTTTATCAAGAAGTACTGGGTCCCGGACACGAAAAAATCGCAGAACTGAGTAATTGTCTCGGAGATATCGCCCGAGGGGAGCAAGCTTATGACGAGGCATTGGACTTGTATCAAAATGCCCTCGGTATCTATGAAAAACTATTGGGCCCCAATACTGAGCGACATCTCCTCCAATACTCCGAGATATTGGGCACCTTGCTCGAAAAGGAAGACATCGCCGAGGCGGAGCATTATTTTGCTTTGGCTTTACCGCTCGCAGAACGCTTATCTCAGAGCAAAAGCTATAATGCCAATGACATTTTTATCAATCGTGGCTATTATTTCCGCCTCAAAGGCAAACATCAAGCAGCCGTAAATTCCTTTCTCAAGGTCATCCAAATGTATGAGCCCGACTATCGGCTCGCCCAGCAAATGCCGAGTTTGATCCAAATCGGCAAAGCCAATGCTTTGGCCGTATTTCAAGCCCTAGGAGAGTTGGCCTACAGCCAATCTCAACACGCTGCCCAATCGCAAGGCCTAGCGGCTTTGGATAGTAGCCTACAAACTTTCCAGCAGTTTGCTCAGTTTGTCGATAGCCTGCGCATCACTGACTTTTCCGCCGACGGCCTGCTTTTTTATGCTGATTATAGTATCCGCTATTTCGAAAAAGGCATCGCCACTGCTCTAGCTGCCCACCAACAAAAAGCGGATCACCAATACCTAGAGATGGCGTTCGCATTTAGCGAACGAGCCAAAGCCGTAATCCTCCAAAAGGCCCAAAAAGAAGCCAAAGCTCGTTCTTATGCAGGGATTCCCGCTGATTTATTGGCTCAAGAACAGCAGCTCAAATCACAGCTGAGCTTTTATGAGCAACTCATCAGTAGCGAAGAACAAAAGGCGACCAAGCAGGATACCCTCAAAATTATCGCTTGGCGCAGCAAACGGTTCAACCTCCAAAATGACTACCAAGCACTCGTTCAAAAACTCGAACAAGCATACCCGCTTTACTACCGTATCAAATACGATCTCAGTCTTAGCAGCCTCGCTGACTTGCAAACCAATTTAGCCAGCGACCAACAACTGCTCTCTTATTTTTGGGGCGACAGCAGCGTCTTTGTGTTTAAGATTCAGCCTCAAAGTGTCTCATTAGAACGCCTAGGAGAGGCCGATGCCCTAGGTTCGCAAATTGAGGATTTAAGAAATCAGCTCATTCAACCCTACATTAGCTCCGCTGCTCAACTTTTAGCCCCACTCGATTATGCAGCTTTGGCCGAGGCTTTGTTTGTACAGATTTGGCCCCAGTCCATGGAGACGCAAATCGCAGAAACCATTATCGTGCCCGACGGGCACCTGAGTTATTTGCCCTTTGAGCTATTGATTACTGAGAGCGATCCCTCTTGGGATCAGTGGGCCGCCCTACCCTATCTCGTCAAATCACAGGCCCTGAGCTATGCCTTTTCGGCTACGCAATGGCTCAATGACAAAAAACCAAGCGCTAAACCCTCCCCTAGCAAAACCCTCCTTGCCATCGCGCCCCAATTTGGAGAAGCTCCTAGCCTTTGGGCAGACGCCAATCAAAGGCAAAATTGGGGAGCCTTACGCTTTAGCCAGCAAGAGGCTAGCCAGGTACAACAACTTTGGGACGGCACCCTATTAGCAGCCGAGCAAGCCACCAAGGCAGAATTTATCAAACTCGCACCTGCCTATCGGATATTGCACCTTTCTAGTCATGGCAAAGCCAATGATCAAGACGCACGTTATTCCTTCATTGCTTTTGCCCCGGAAGAAAGCGAGTCAGCGCATCATTTAGCTTCAGATTCGGTCGTTCAAACACGTTTGGCTGAAGAAGGGGCTTCCCTGCTTTATACGGCCGACCTCTACGGTCTCCAGCTCAATGCCGATCTAGTGGTCCTCAGCGCCTGCGAAACCGGTCTCGGTGAGTTACAACGCGGCGAAGGTTTGGTCAGTATGGCCCGAGGCTTTGCCTATGCGGGCGCCAAAGCAACGCTTACCAGTCTCTGGAGTGTCAACGACAAAGCCACGGCTAATTTGATGTTAGATTTTCACAAAGGCCTGCGTGAGGGTATGCCCAAAAATCAGGCTTTTCGTCAAGCCCAACTCAATATGATCGAAAGCAATCACTCGCCTTTTTATTGGGGAGGATTTGTGATGATAGGCGATACGGATGCACTGGGCACTCAAATCCCTTGGTATTGGTACCTTGCCGGAGCTATATTTTTCTTCGGGCTGATTATGAGCTATTTTCGTTTCCGTAAGACTCGTGATTCATGAAGATACTGCACACCGCCGATTGGCATCTTGGCAAGCGTTTAGATCATTATTCCCGCCTCGCGGAACAGCGCCTCGTGATGGCCGAAATTTGCGAGATCGCAGAACGCGAACAGGTCGATGCCGTTCTCATCGCCGGTGATCTCTACGATCATATCAATCCGAGTATCGAAGCCATTGAGCTTTTATACAAGACGCTCAAACGCTTGGCCGCTGATGGCAAGCGGGCCGTCATTGGCATTGCGGGCAATCATGATTCGCCTGATCGGATCGAGGCGCCTGACCCTTTGGCGAGAGAGTGCGGCATCTTATTAACAGGTTATCCACATAGCCAAATACCCCAATTTGAGCTCGACAGCGGTCTCAAAGTTTTGCGTTCTGCCGCAGGCTTTCTCGAACTCCAACTCCCTCAGCAAAGCATGCCTCTGAGACTCATCCTCACCCCTTATGCCAATGAGGTGCGCATGAAAAGCTACCTTGGCGAGGAAAATGCAGAAGCAGCCTTGCGCGAATTGCTACAAAAGCATTGGCAGGAACTCGCCGATCAATATTGCGATGAGCAAGGCATCAATATCCTCATGGGCCATATGTTTTGTATGGAAAAAGGCGGCGAGCGTGAGGAAGAAGGTGAAGACGAAAAACCAATTTTGCTCGTAGGGGGCGCACAAGAAATCTACACCCAAAACCTGCCTCAAAATCTCCAATACGTCGCTTTGGGGCATTTGCACCGCTCCTTCGCAGTTTGCAAACAACCTTATCCCGTCGTTTATGCGGGCAGTCCCTTGAGTTACAGCATGAGTGAGGCTGGCCAAGCCAAGTCAGTCGTCTTACTAGAAGTCGAAGCTGGACAAGAGGTACAATATCAGCGCATTCCACTCACCCAAGGCAAGGCCTTAGCGAGAAAATCGTTCGACAAGGTCGAAGATGCCGAAAAATGGCTCCAAGCAAATCCAGACTTACTCGTAGAACTCACCCTCATCTCCGACGACTACCTCACCGCCGAGGATCGCAAACGCCTATATAGTACCCACGCTGGCATCATCAGTATCATCCCGCAGATCACCAATGCCGATTTGCTCGAAGGGCAGGCAACAGATATCGACCTGAGCCGTAATATGAGCGAGCTATTTACGGATTACTTCCAAAGCAAAAATGCCGGTCAAAATCCTGATCAAAAACTGATGGATTTGTTCAAAGAAGTGCTAGCCGAGGACGAGTAAAGCAAGACTAATTGTCATTTCTCGTCGTTGCAAGCTGTCAAAATGAATCTTGGCAGAACAAGCGTTCCGCGCTCCCGATAACTATACGGGAGGCAAAAGCAAAACTTAATCCTAGTCCGTAACGACAAAAAGAACATGAGTCCAGAAAGTCAACAGGCTATTATTGAGCATTATGTCGAAGCCTACAATCGCTTTGATGTCGACGCAATGGTACGTGATCTAGCGCCGGAGATTCTCTTTCAAAATGTCTCAAACGGCAAAGTTGATCTCGAACTCAAAGGCCTGAGTGCCTTTCTCCAACAAGCCGAAACGGCCAAAGCCATCTTCCAAGAACGCCAACAACGCATCACCGATTGGGAATTTGCCGGGGATACCGTCAGTGTGAAGATCGATTATATGGGCGTCGTGGCCCTAGACCTTCCCAATGGCCTCAAAGCAGGTGATCGCCTCGAATTGCAGGGCCAATCAGAGTTTAGATTTGCCGAGGGCAAAATCATCCAGTTGATCGACCGCGCGTAGCTGCGCCAGGCATGCCGCAGCAATCCCAACCCACACCAAATATCCGTTCCGCGCAGCGGGCAGTAAAATATTCTTTAAATTGATGCATGATCCCCATTTCGCTGAGCCTCGAAGGACTTTATTCCTACCAAGAAAAGCAGACGATTGATTTTACTAAGCTCACCGGCGCCCAACTTTTTGGGATATTTGGTGCGACTGGCAGTGGCAAATCTTCTATCCTAGAAGCCATTACTTTTGCCCTTTATGGCCAGTCCGAACGCCTAAACGCCAAGGACAAACGCGGCTACAATATGATGAATCTGCGCTCAGATCGACTGCAGATAGAATTTGAGTTTGAGGTCAAGGATCAGCGCTATCGTTTCAATGCTCAAGGTCGTCGGAGCAGCAAAGATTTTGAGCAAGTCAGGACCATCGAGCGTAAGGCCTTTAAGGTAGAAGGCAAACATTTGGAGCCGCTAGAGCAGGCCAATGCCGAATCTATCCTCGGCTTGAGCTATGACAACTTTCGCCGGACGATCATTATCCCGCAGGGCAAATTCATGGAGTTTCTCCAGCTCAGCGAAACCGATCGCACGCGCATGCTCAAAGAGATTTTTAACCTCCAACGCTTTGAGCTCTCCAATAAAGTCAAAAGCCTCAATTACAAAAACAATCTCGAACTCGAACAAAAAAAGACGCTTCTCACCGAGCTAAATAGTGTTACGGAGACCGCTCTCGCGGAACGCCAAGCCGAATTGACAAGTCAAGAGGCAGAATTAACCAAAGCGAAAACGGAACTCGCCAAGCTCGAGAAAGCCTTCGCCAAACTCGAAAGTGTCAAGAGCTTATTTGAGAAAATCGAGCTACAACAGCAAAAAGTGCATGAGCTAGAGGCGCAAAAAGAAGGCTTCGCAAATCGCGAAAACGCACTCAAAGAATATGAATACGCCCTGGTAGAGTTCAAACCCCTGCTCGATCGCCGCGAAGAACGCAGCACTCAACTGAGCCAAGCTCAGCAAGAACTCAATACGCAGAAGGCGGCCCTCATCGCAGCCGAAAATGAACTCGCCTCCGGCGAAAAGCTTTTTGCGGGCATCGAAAAACAGTTTCAAGAGCGGGAGCAATTTTTGCAAGAAGCCGAGGAGTTTGAAGCCATCATCGAGATCAACAAAAAGGCAGCCATCGTGCAAGCCCACCAAAGTCGCATCGACAAAGGGCGCGCCGAGATCGAAAAGAAAAAGCAGGCCGCCGAGGCCAGTCGTAACTCTATCCTCAACAAACGCCAAGAGATCAAAACCCTCAAAGGCAATATGCCCGATGTGGTAGACGTGATCGCCGTCAAAGGTTGGTTTGCCGATTATCAGCAGATCAACGGGCGTTTGCAAAATGCGAAACAACTACTCGAGCGCGAGAAAAAGCAGCTAGACGAGCTACAAGGGCAGAAACTGAGCGTTCTCAAAGAGACCCAACTCGATCCTCGTCAAACCAATCTGCAAATCCCTGCCCTGCTAGAACTGCTCGAAGAAAATAAGCATCAAGCTCGCCTCAAGATTGGCAATACCGAAAAAGAGATCACCGATCTAGCGGTCAAAGAGCAACTCAAAAATCTCAGCGAGGCACTTCATGATGGTGAGGCCTGTCCGCTTTGTGGCAGCGTACATCATGCGGATAAACCCGATTTTGACAATCTGACGCATCACCTCAACAAAGCCCGCACTCAATTAGTCGAGCAACAAGCAGCCCAGCAAAAACTCGCTCAACAAATCGCCAGCCTTCAGGCCATGGCTCCCCAATTTGCCCAGATTGACAGTCGACGCAAGGAAGCCGAAGCCTTGGTATTGGCGGCCGAGGGCGATCGCTCCAAACAAGAGGCTGGCTTTATCTGGTCGCAATTCAATCGGGAAGATGATGAGAGTTTACAACTCCACCTCGATCAAATCCAGCACAACCAGCAAGTGCTCGCCGAGCTTGAGCGAGATATACAAAGCGCAGAATCCAGTTTGATGGAGCATGAAAAAGATCTCCAAAAATATCAGTCAGTCATAGAGAAGCTGCAAGCAGAACGCGAAGCTGCGGCCATCGAATTTCAAGGCCAGGCCAAGGCCCTCAAACGCGTCAGCTACGAAAGTTATCAAACTTGGGAGGAGGCGCGCCTCCGGCGCATCGCCGATGACAAAAGAGCCAGTCATCGCCAGATCGAAGAGACCTATCGCACCCAAAATGATCGCATCCAACGAGCGCGTGAAAATGCCGCCAAACTCAAAGGCCGTATCCAAGAACTGAGCAAGCAAGAAAGCGCTCTCACCAAAGGATTGGCCGCTTTGAACCAAGAATTGGAGCAAAAAATCTCCGCTTCGCAATTTGCAAACCTGCAAGCCTTGCGCGAAATCCTCAACCACAATTGGCATGTAGAGGCCGTCAAAAACGAAATTCGGAGCTATCGCCAAAAGCTGCATACCGAAAGCGAAAAGCTGGGCGACATGAAGGCCGAAGCCGAAGGTAAAAGCTTTGTCATGGCCGACTTTGAGACGCAAGAGGCAGGCGTTCTGGCACAGCAAAAAATAGTCGCGGACTGGCAAATTGCCATCGGTAGTCTGCAAAATGACCTCGCCCGACTCGAAAAGGATTGGCAGCGTAAACAGCTGCTGCAAAGAGAATTTGATCAGCTCGACCTGAGACGCGAAAACCTCAGAGTCCTGCGCAACCTCTTTTACTCAAGCGGCTTTGTCAACTATGTCTCGACCATCTATCTCGAAAACCTTTGCCGCGCGGCCAATGAACGTTTTCTCCGCCTGACCAGAGGCTCGCTCAGACTCGAAAAATCTCCCAACAACAATACTTTCGACGTCATCGACCAACTCAATGGCGGGCGGCGACGCTCGGTCAAGACACTTTCGGGTGGGCAGACCTTTCAGGCTTCGCTCTGCTTGGCCTTGGCCTTGGCCGATCAGGTGCAGCAGCAGGCCGAAGCGAAGCAAAACTTCTTCTTTTTGGATGAAGGTTTTGGCTCGCAAGACAAAAACTCACTCTCAATTATTTTTGAGACGCTGAAGTCTTTGCGCAAGGAAAACCGTATCGTCGGGGTCATCTCTCACGTAGAAGAACTACAGCAGGAAATCGGCGCTTATCTCCAAATCCACAACGATCCAGAGAAAGGCAGTCAGATACAGCCTAGCTGGAATTGATAAATTTATTTGTGGATTTTGCTTGTAGGTTCGGTTTGCAAACCGAACCTACAAGCAAACCAAACCCACGCATTGCCAAATTTGCCGATCAACCTCACCCAATATCATGAAACAGAGCTTACTTCTCTTAGCCTTAATCCTCACACATAGCCTTTACGCCCAAACGCTGACTTTTAGCATCAGCGATTATCCCACGCTAGACAAGCAACGCCTGGGCATTCGCGGAAATACGCCTCCGCTGGCTTGGGACCAATCGATTTTTCTGGATGAAAACGATCAAGTGCAACTCAACTTTGAGGCAGGGGTCGAATTCGTCGAATATAAATTCGTTTTAGAGGACAAAAAAGGCCAAGCCACCTGGGAACTGAGCAGCGACGGCAATCGCAATCTATACCTCAAAAGCGAGCTACCCGATATCATTGAGCATCAGTGGAGCCAGCAACGGCCTATTGATATTGAAAACTTGCCCCTTATCCAACCGGAGCAATTGCTCGAGGATTTGGCCTTGTTCAAAAAAGCCATCTTAGAGATCAATCCCGCGAGCTACCGTTACCAGACACAGGCAGATTGGGATTCGGCTTTCCGTGCTACGGAACGCTACTTCGCCAGTCCTCGGACCTATACGGAGGCCTATTTACAGTTTTCACAATTGGTGGTCATGGTCCGTTGTGGCCATACACTCGTCAATCAACTCAACCAGCATCCATTGGTCAAAGAGATCGTCATGAATCAGACCGACAAGCTGCCTTTTGCCTTTGTTTGGATCGACCAAAAAATGATCGTTACGCAGAGCGCTACGGATACAGAGAGCATCCAAGCTGGTACCGAAGTGCTCAGCATCAATGGCGTGGAAGTGGCGGATATCCTGCAAAATCTCATGCCCTATGCCTCCGCAGATGGCGCTAATGACGCCAAACGGATCAATAAAATGCAGCTCAATGCCATCAGTTTTGCATATGAAGAGTTTGATTCCTATTTCCCTTTGCTTTATCCGCCGGAGGGAGGCCAATATGAGCTAAGCATCCGCAATGCGGATCAGGAGGAAGCAAAAACAATTACGATTGAGGCCATGAGTCGAGTCGAGCGCAATCAAATTTTGGATGACCGCTTCGCGGAACGCCCCTCCTCCTATGAAGATACTTGGGAGTATCGGATTATTGATGAGCGGGTAGGCTACCTCAAACTCGGCACCATGGTGACCTGGCGCTTTGAGATGGATTGGCAAAAATTTCTCAAAGAAGCGTTCCATGAAATGGCAGAAAAAAAGATCGAAAATCTCATCATCGATATCCGTGGCAATGAAGGCGGTTCAGACTTGGTGGGACAGGAATTAGCGGGCTACATCCTCCGAGAAAAGTGCATCGTCAACAATCTCCAATCACGCGCTAAGATCGATCGAGTCCCTAACGAACTCAAACCCTATATCACGACGTGGGACACCTCGATTTATGACATCTCCGATGAACTCACCCCCATAGAAGGCGGATTTTTTATCTACAAAAATGACCGAGAGACCTTCACGGTCCCAGCTGCACGCAAAGCCTTCGCTGGCAAAGTTTATCTCCTTGGCGATGCCTCCAATAGCTCTGCGACTTACTACCTCCGCCGCTCCATCGCCCAATGCAATGCCGTAAGCATCGTGGGCACTCCTTCTGGTGGCAATCTCAATGGCATCAATGGCGGTACGCAGCTGATTTTTAGCTTACCCCATAGCCGTTTTGAAGTAGATATACCCGTAGTGGGCAATTTTAGTCGCACGCCTCAAGCTGATGAAGGGCTACCGGTCGATATATTGATCGAGCCGAGTGTAGAGGCGATTCGAGCGGGTAAAGACGGACAATTGGAAGGATTATTGGAGATGATCAATCCATAATCCCCAAGCCGTAGGTTCGGCTGGCAAGCCGAACTTGGCGATCCCAAGCCATCATTCATACCAGCCCTCAGCCTGATATTGATACTTCCCCTTATCATCACGTGAAAAAAACAGCAGACTCACCCCATTGGTGAGGAGCAGATGAGGCGCACCGATGCTGACATTGTAGCGAGCGATTTGGTGTAGGGTATCTTCTGAAAGTTTGACAGTGGGGGCTTTGCATTCGACCAAGATAAAGGCCTTGCCTTGGCGGTCAAAGACTACGATATCAAAGCGCTTGGACATGCCACGATAATCCACCGCTTTTTCGACCCCGATCAGTGAGGCAGAGATCCCTTTGTGCTGGATCATATACTGGATCAGCTGCTGACGGACATATTCTTCCGGCTGGAGGACAAACCATTTTTTGCGGATCGGGTCCCAAAC
>JBCAWW010000077.1:0-11603 GCA_038534415.1 Bacteroidota bacterium
TAAAGAAAGATTGAATAAACCATTAATAAAAATTGTCAATTTATCTTTGACTTATAGTTTTTTTCTCTATATTTGTATCAGAAAGTAATTAATACTTAGAATATATTCCGAAAGGATTTTAAGACTATTGTGTTTTCATGGTTGTGCTGTAGGGACGACACCTCCCCGGTGTCGCTCCCTTATTTTTTTTGCCCATCCTCTAGCCTAGCAGCCATTTTTCCTACCAACTTTATTTAGCCAAAAATCATTTTAGGGAGTCGTTTTCAAGACGCTGTTCTCAAGCAATAAATCGTATCTTGCAGGCAAATAAGACTCAAGCATATGTATCCCAGGATCAGCGACATTTTCAATGACCTATTTAATACAGACGTTTTTTTGCTGCCCATCCAGTCATTTGGCTTCATGGTGGCAATTGCGTTCATGGTGGCCTACTATTTCCTCAAAAAGGAAATGGAGCGCAAGCAAGCATTAGGAATTTTTGCTACCAAAACCGTCAAAGTCAATAAAGGTGGGCCCATGCCAGCCACCGACATTCTGATTCAGTTCGCGATTTTTGGCATCCTTGGGTACAAAATCGGCTTGATGTTTGACGATTATCGCGCCTTCGCCTTCAATCCGCAAGAGGCGATTTTATCTTCCAAAGGATCAATCCCTTATGGTATTCTCTTTGGCCTATTAGCCGCCGCCTATCAATTTTACTTCTTCTGGAAACGCAAAGACGACAAAATAGAGGTAGTAGAAGAGCAGCATGGGATCATCCAAGACCTAGGCGTGATTACAACCTTAGCCTTTGTATTTGGGATCTTAGGCGCCAAGATTTTTCACAATCTCGAAAACTGGGATACCTTTTGGGTCGACCCCATCAATGCACTTATCTCCTTTGATGGTTTGACCATCTACGGAGGCTTGATTTGTGCCGGAGCCGCTATTATCTATTATATCCGTAAACGTGGTTATCCGGTCTGGCCTGCCGCTGATGCCTTTGGGCCTGCCTTGATGGTCTCTTATGGAGTCGGAAGAATCGGTTGTCAATTAGCAGGCGATGGCGACTGGGGTACAGACAATCTCGCACCAAAACCTGATTGGATGGGTTTTCTGCCCGATTGGATGTGGAGCTTTACCTATCCACACAACGTACTCAAAGACAATCCTGCTAACAAAATCGCCGACTGTGGCGAGGTATGGGGAGATTACTGCTATGAATTGATCAACCCAGTGTGGCCAACTCCTTTTTATGAAACGGTCATGGCCTTTGCCCTTTTTGGCTTGCTATGGGCCCTCCGCAAAAGACTTAAATTCGCAGGCCAAATGTTTGGCTTATACCTCATGGTCAATGGTATTGAACGCTTCTTTATTGAAAAGATCCGTATCAATACGAACTATAATATCTTTGGCGCAGAAATCACCCAAGCAGAAATCATTTCTACGGCTTTCTTTTTAGGTGGAGCGGTGATCTTTTATCTCGCTACCTACAAATGGAAATTACGCGACCCAGAACCCGAGAGTAGCAATAGCTAATCTTTTCTATGAAGGAGAGCGAAAAACAGCTAAAAAAACATTACCGATCCAAAGACTTCGATCCAGAGGCTGAAGGCATTCCGGATGACGCGCTTTATGATCATTTTACCCTTAAGGCTTCTGCTGGTCAGAAACCACTACGGGTAGATATATTTTTGTCTAATCTCCTCTCTTTTACCACTCGTTCTCGTATCAAAAATGCCTCCCAAACGGGTTCTATCACCGTCAATGGCAAAAAAGTAAAACCGTCCCACAAAGTCCGAGCGTTCGACGAAGTCAAACTGATGCTCCCCTACCCTCCTCCACCGGAGCTTGAGGCTGAGGAAATTGAGCTTGACATCCACTACGAAGACGAAGACCTCCTCATTGTCAATAAGCCTTGGGGCATGGTTTGTCATCCGAGTTTGGGACACCGTACCGGAACGCTCATTCATGCCCTTTTATGGCACTTTGATAGTCTGCCCGCCCCTACAAGCAAAAGTGAATATCCTCGTCCAGGTCTCATCCACCGCATCGACAGAGACACTAGCGGCCTATTGGTGATCGCCAAAAAGGAGTACGCCATGGCCCATATCTCCAAGCAGTTTTTTGACCGTACTACCGATAGAGAATATCTAGCGCTAGTTTGGGGAGATGTCCAAGAGGATAAAGGCACCATCAATGCCTCAATCGGAAGACACAAGCGGGAGCGCAAAATCTATATGGCTTATCCCGACAATTCGGTCGGTAAGCATGCCATTACTCATTACCAAGTAATCGAGCGATTTGGCGTATGTACCCTTGTCAAATGCAAGCTAGAAACAGGCCGGACCCACCAGATCAGGGTGCACATGAAGCATATTGGCCATACTCTTTTCATGGACAAAGAGTATAAGGGCAATCATATCCTCAAGGGGCCCAACCACAAAAAGTATCAACAATTCATCAAAAACTGTTTCGAGTTGATGCCGCGCCAAGCCCTTCATGCCAAGACGCTTTCGTTTACCCATCCTACCTCCGGTGAACGCATGGAGTTTGATTCTAAAATCCCTGAAGATTTCGCTGCCGTAATCGATAAACTTCGCCGCTGGCAGGGAGTATAGGCTTTGTTTTTTTACAGCTTCGCAGAACGCTTATCCTTTTTATTATCCTTCCCCTGCTCCCTAGAGCAGAATCTCCCAAGCAAAAAAGGTCCGGGGAGACACTTAGCCTGACGCCTATCCGCCAAGGGTGCATAAGCTTTCATAAAAAAGAGAGAAGCGTTCTGCGAAGCAGTCCCCAGCCAAAAACTCTCGCTAAGGCACAAAACAGCCCTTATCAGCATAGGCTAACTTGAAACGAAAACCTCCGGGCGCCAGAGTAGTCCGCATCCGTTTGACCTGCCCCTTGGTAAAAAACACATTGCAAACATCAGTGGAGTAGTTCATATAGTTGGGGAGCATATCGATTTCGCCATCACAAGTAGTCGTAAAGGGACTACAGCCATAGTTGGGAGTCGCCTGCTCGGGAGTATCTTCTATCAGATCATCAAACTCGCAGGGAGGGAAATCAGGGCCTTCCATCCCCCAGGTATGCATCAAACCTAACCAATGTCCCACTTCATGCACACAGGTCCGGCCGAGGTTGAAGGGAGGAGTGGCCGCCTCTTCTACGGTCCCAAAGTAGCGGTAATCGATCACGATGCCATCTTCTGCCGCGGGGTAAATCGACAAGGGATAGGTCGCCCATCCCAATGGCACTCCTCCCGTGATCACCACCACCCAAATATTGAGATACTCGCTACGAGGCCATGCGTCCTTACCGCCAGTAGCGTCAAATTTCATCTCCGCCGAAGGGTAAGGAAAGCTAGGCACAGCAGTGAAAGTCTGGGTAACACCTTTGGTCGGTTTGCCCGCAGGATCGGTGGCCGCTAAGCAAAAGCGAATCTGACTATCATCCGCATAATCATCGGCCCAATAAGGTGGGAAGTTTTGACCACTCGGATACTGATCACGTGCAAAGGCTCGGTTGAGCTCTCTAATCTGAGACTGAATTTGCGCTATGCTGATATTGGCAGGATGAGCGGCATTTGGAGCAATCACATGGACTACCACAGGGATGGTGATATTTTCATCATTGCTTTGGTCTAGGATAGTGTTCAGGACCGACTCATCCATCAGCATCTGCATACGATCGTGCTGCGTATGACTGGGAGTTAGGCCATTGCCTTGGGAAGCTTTTCGATGATTGTCGATCCACGCTTTCTTGAAAGCGGGCTCTTTCTCAAGCATTTGTTGGAATAATTCATCCGTACCACATTTTTTAGGCGGATTGGGATTGCTCAGCAAAAAGGCTAACAATAGTAAGGCAAAATATTTCATGGGAAAGAGGCTTATCGTTCTAAAATCAATTTTGAAGTGTATCGAGCCTGCTTGTTCTCAATCGTTAGGAAATAGATCCCGTTTATAAGTGAGCTAAGATCGAGCTGCTGCTGTTGAGCATCTAGCGACCATTGAGCGACTAGTCTCGCCTCCATATCGTATAGCTTCAACTGGGCCTTACTAGGCTCTGCAAAACTGACGGTGAGCGTGCCTTGATTAGGATTGGGGTAAAGACTGAGGTCGATAGTAGGACGCTCTGACTCAATTGGGGTACTGAGCTTGAGTAAAGACGCTGCATCGAGACGAACTAGCAACATATGGTTTAGCGCTCCTGCCGATAGCGTATCGGAGCCGAGTTTGTAGGTTCCCTCGAGATTGCCGGTAAAAAATAAATGATTTTGAGGTCCCAAGCTCATAGCGGAGGTGTTCCAATCATCCAAGCCTGGACTTGCCGAAAGATATTCATCCACGATGGTGCTTGCGTCTAGGTAGTCCCCATCGCTATTGTAAGCCGCGACAAAATGAGTGAAGCCCTCGGTCCAAGGATCTTTGACGGCAAAGCTATCGGTTCCAAAGGTAATCCAATCGGTAAAACCGGAAAACTGCCCAATCAAAAAGCTAGTACCATTTGCTTGGGTCGTAAAGGCAATCGAATGTTCATTGATGCCAGAAGTGGTTGGGAAATCAGTGTAGGCGATCTCTTTTATCCAAAGCCGCTCTCCCGCACCGCTATATTTCAATAGCTGATAACGCCCTCGCAGATCGGTCGGAAAGTAGTTGGTATCAGGAAGCCAGATCCGTCCTCCCAACCTCATGCTGGTATATACATTGTCATTGGCATCGACACCGAGCTGATGGGCCTCTTGGTTTTGGGCCTGCACGCTAAAGGTCTGGTACCAGAGTAGATCACCATTGGTACTATTGAAGCGAGCAACGAATTTAGGATCGCTACCGACCCCAGGGTGAAAGAGAGAATCACTGCCGTATCGCAAACCGTTATCACTCATCAAACCAGTCATAAACATATCTCCATTGCTGGCGGGATTCATATGATTGGCGAGAAAATATTTACCGCCATTTTCTTGCTCCATGAAGCGGAACCAAGCTAAATCGCTATTAGGCAAAAACTTAGCATAAAAAAATTGAGCAGTATTGCTGTTTTGATAAGTATTGAGGTTAAACATTTGCCCCTCTATGCTTATGGGTGCGTTCATTTCCCCAATCACCAAAATATCTCCAGCAGCATCTACCGCTATATCTGTGGGTCTGACAAACTGCCCACCTAAGAGATTTTCGGCGACCATACTCTGGCCCCAAATAAAGGTCCCCGCTGTGTCAGCCTTGGCAAGAAAGAGGTTATCCTCCCCATTGCCAGTCAGGGTAAATTGTCCGAAGTCCAACAAAGTATTGTTATTGGTATGCGTATAGACACCTGCGATATAGACATGGCCCGAATCATTGAGAGCGACCGCAATGCCATCATTGTTAGAGCTGCCTTTGATGTATCGGGCCCAAAGTAGGTCTCCGGTGGGATTGAACTTGGCGAGATAGACGGAACCAAAGTTGTCGCCAAAAGTCGTGTCTATCATTATTTCTCCGGTATAGTCTCCCACTACATAAGAGTTGCCTTGGGAGTCCACGACTACATCATTGCCTTTGGCCGAGCCTCCAGCTCCGGGGGCTGGCTGGGACTGCGTAGCCCACTCGACTTGCCCTTGGGCAGACAGGGAGAAAGCCAAGCAAAGCAGCAAGAGAGAAGCGTTCTGCGCAGCAGTAAAAAAAGGAAAAAAGGGCTGAAAAAAAGGTTTCATGACTAAGATGATTTAAGACGATTGAAAAGTGAATCAATGATCCAAATTTCAGCTTTCAAATCACCCTTAGCGATACCTCATATGCGGTAAATTGGGGGAGGACTCAGACCAATTTATCTTTCATGGCCTTGCGAACGGCTTCTGCGCGGGAGTTGACATGCAGCTTTTGGTAGATATTTTTGATATGTGTTCGCACGGTATGACCGCTGACAAAGAGATTTTCTGCGATCACCTTATAATTGTGGCCATCGCATAGTTGGCGCAAGATTTCTGTTTCGCGCTCTGTGAGGGGGGATTGTGTCTCGCGGCGAAAAGAAGTGAGCACCTTGCGGGCGATATTGGTGCTCATAGGCGAGCCCCCATCCCGGACTTCTTTGATGGAGCGCAGCAAGGTATTGGGAGGCGTATTTTTGAGGAGATAACCCGTTGCCCCTGAGCAAATGGACTCAAACACTGAGTGATCATCTACTTGAATGGTCAGCATGATAAAATCTGTGTTTTCGAGCTGGGGCTTGAGTTTTTTTACTCCTTCGATGCCGGTGATACCGGGCAAATTGATATCCATGAGTACCACATCTGGCTTATAGTCCAAAAAGGCGGGAATCGCCTCTTCACAGCTTTCGTATGCATGCTGGCAAATAAAATCAGGCGTCCCATCGATGATAAGAGCCAAACTTTCTCTGATGTCTTTGTCGTCTTCGACGATACCTACGTGGATCATGGCAGTATTTTTTAGCGCTTAGCGCATATTTGGACTTTTCCTTTCGCCTGAAAAAAAGTCTTTCTGGAACCTGGGGGCTCCTCTTTCCCATTGCCAAAGCCCAAAATCCAAACGCGCTCTTAGTGTTGTGAGAATCACTAAATAAAATAATTATCGCCCAAGCTTCAATCACTCATATGGGGTAATTGCAATAAAATCCAGATTTGGGTGCCTTCACCGGGGCTTGTTTGGAGCTCGGCTTGAGCGTCGATTTTGGCAGCGCGTTCGCGGATATTTTTGAGGCCATAGCCGGCCTTGATTTGTTCAGGATCAAAACCAATCCCGTTGTCAGAGAAGCCTAGTTTCATCTTTTCACCTTCGGTGAACGCTTCGAACTTTACCTCTGTAGCCTGAGCATATTTGAGACAATTGTTCATCGCTTCTTTAAAAATCAGGACGAGGTGGCGTCTCAGATTGAGGGGGAGTTTATAATCTGCCAGGCTTGGCGAGATGCCTGCGGTACGAAAGGTGATCTCACTATGTTCAAACATCTCATCGCCAAAGTCTTTGATGCGCACCAAGGTATCATAAATCGAATCCTTTTCGGGATCTAACACCCAAATAAAGTCTCTGATCCCTTGTGAGAGCATCTGCATATTGTTTTCGACCTGATTGAGATATAATTGTAGACTTTCGTCGGCCATACCGGCCCGTTTGGCCAACTCGACAAAGAGCGAGATTTTGGTCATCTTATTGCCCAGCTCATCGTGAAAGTCCGCAGCGGTATTTTTGCGTACCTTTTCCCGCTCATCGGCCTTGGCCTTTTCGATTCGCGCCTTGGTCTGGATTTCTCGTTCTCGTGCTTGGATCCGATAGCGAAAATAGGCGTAGATACTCCCGCCCAATAGCAAGGCATAGATCAAATAAGCCCACCAAGTTTGCCAAGGTGGAGGGCTGACCTTGATCAGCAATGGGTTGCGCATCTCCTGCCAAAGACCATCATTATTTGAAGCCTTCAGTCTAAACCGATACGTGCCCGCATCTAGATTGGTAAAACTGGCGTAGGGGCGTGTCCCAGTATGAATCCATTTTTCATCCAAACCTTCGAGCAAGTAAGCAAATTGATTTTGCTGCGGAGCAGCGAAGTCTAGGGCGGCAAATTCTAGCGTAAAGCCATAATCTTTATAGCTCAAATCCAATTGCTCGACCACACTGATATCGCGCCTCAGGATACTATCGTCATTATCACGTAAGTCTCCAACTTTGATATCTCTATCCAATATCCGAAGGCCAGTCAGCCTCACTTGTGGGGGGTGAGGATTGTCTTTGAGCTGCTTGGGGTGAAAAGCATTGAAGCCCTCTACGCCTCCAAAATAGAGCATCCCATCATCGCCTTTCGTAAAGGCGCCTTCATTGAATTCGCGTCCTTGGAGGCCATCAGAGATAAAGTAAGTGCGGATCTGGTTTTGAGGCTTAGTACTGTTTAGCAGGCTATCGGGATCAAATACACACAGCCCCGCATCCGTAGAGACCCATAGTTGACCTTCTTCATCACTTTGTATGGCTTCAATATTGTTGCTGGGGAGGCCATCAGTAGTGAAAAAGTGGGCGAAGTAAGGCCTTGTATTTTCATCTTCGATGAACGCATTGATCCCTCCTCCAGTAGTGCCCACCCAAATACGGTTTTGCGCGTCTTCATGCACGGCGTACACCTGAGAGTAGCTCAAGGATTGCGGATCATTGGGGTCATGATTAAAGCTAAGTATGCGCGGCTCCTGTCCAGGGCTTGTGGCGGGCAAAATGGCATTGAGGCCATGGTGAGAACCTACCCAGATCCGTTGCTTGCTATCTTCAAATAAGCAGAGGAGATTGTTGGAGTTAATCGTATTAGGATTATCTGGCTCATGCGTGAAGCGCAAATAGGAGGAGCGTTCTGCGATGTAGCAGTACAAACCCTGATTGGTACCGAGCCAAACATTGCCTTGATGATCGCAGAGTAAGGAAGGGAAAAAGGCGCTACGAAACTCAGACGGTTCATCGGGAGCGCTTCCCAATCGCTCAAAGCTCGGTTTGGCCACCTCGCCTCTCACATAAGCATCACGCGTAGCTGGTCGCAGGATATTGAGCCCTTGAAAGGTGCCCACCCAGAGATTGCCTTGCTGATCTTCGCTTAGGGAAAGGACGACCTCATCGCTCAGGCTTTGAGGATCGTCTGCGGCTGATATATAGTGCAAAAAGCGACTTGATTGAGTGAGGGAATCGTAGATCATTTGATTGAGGCCGCCACCGTGAGTGCCAATCCATAAGCTCTGCCAAGGATCTCGCTGCGATTTGAGTAGGCTGAAGACATAGTTATTGCTCAAACTATTAGCGGAGTAAGCCTGCTGCTGGTAGTGCGCAAACTTGACGCGCCAAGGATTGTAATAGTTCAGGCCACTGCCCGCGGTACTGACCCAAATGCCACCGGAGCGATCTTCGAGCATAGCGAGCACATAATTTCCCCCTAAATGATTGACATTACCGGCCTCATGCTTGAAATAGCTAATTCTGCCCGTTTGCGGATCAAGCCGATTGAGGCCCCGGTCTTGGGTCCCGATCCAGACAATACCATTTTGGGCAACCATAATCTCATTGGTGATATTGCTGCTCAAGCCTTGGCCAATTTTGCTAGAAACGTCAAAATGCTGCCAGCTATTTTGTTGCGGATCAAAGCAATCTACCCCCGTCCCGTAACAAGCAATCCAAATTTTGCCATCGGGAGCAAGCGCGATATGCCAAGGTATTTTGCCACTAAGGCCTAATTTTGATTTGGCGTCGTAATGATAAGCGGTGATTTCAAAATCCTCTTCCTGGTTTCGATTTACTCGATAAAGCCCTCCATTGGTACCTAGCCAGATTGCTCCTTCGGCATCCTCCAAAAGGTCGTAGACTCTCGGAGGCGCAAAGTCGCGAGGCAAATCTATCGAGACAAAAGTGTCTTGCTTAGAGCGTAAGTACCTTATGTCGCCTTGCCGCGTACTAAGCCAAAGTCCATCTTGAGAATCGACAAAGAGTTTTAAAATCTGATCATTTCTCGAGGGAAAGGGACTCTGCGCATGATCTTGAAAGGGCTTAGCCCTGCCGATTTGAGGGTAAAACAGATACAGTCCACCTGCTTTGGTACCGACCCAAAAGTTCTCATCTCTCGAAGAAGCAATTTGGGTGATATTGGAGGTCTCAAAACCCGCTGCCTCCCCAAAATGCTGAAAAGCATATCCATCATAGCGGTTAAGGCCATTTTCGGTCCCAAACCATAAAAATCCAGATTGATCTTGAAATATAGCTCGCACGATATTTTGGGAGAGTCCATCTTTTTGCGATAGCTGCCGAAAAGAGATTTGAGATGCTTGTCCCCAGAGCCCTGTCAAGGTGCCTAGCATACTCATCAATATCATCCCAAAAGCCTTCATGCTTCAAGATAAAAAAAGTCTTTTCTCGCAAAAATCATCCTCGCCTTCAAGCTTGCTATTTCTTTACCAGAGCCATTTGGGCCTCTGTACCTAAAAAAATGCTAGGGCAAGCCCTTTTTTTCCTGTTCCGTAATCGATTTCGGAGCTTATTGACTGATTTTCAGCCATATATAACTTGACTAATACGTAAACATTTTCGATATTCAAGTTCACTGTAGTTAGTGTTTATTATAGCAATTTTGAGGAAAGCGGAGGTACACCAACATTTGTTCGGTGTACCTCATTTTTTTTGTTCAAATTGCTAGTCCATAATCTGCTTTTCATTATGAACATATTCGACAGTCACAACCGCTCCCGACTTATCGATACCATTACCCAAGATGAATACGATCTCTTGGTCATCGGTGGAGGTGCAACAGGAGCCGGGATCGCCCTAGATGCTGCCTCCAGAGGGATGAAAACTTTATTAGTTGAAAAAGGCGATTTTGCCTCTGGGACAAGTAGCAAATCGACTAAACTCATCCATGGGGGACTACGCTATCTCAAGCAATTTGAAATTGCCTTGGTCCGTGAGGTCGGGCGCGAACGGGCAGTCGTACACAAACTTGCTCCTCATCTAGTCGTCAATGAAAAAATGCTTCTTCCTCTCATCAAGGACGGGACCTACGGCAAAATGATGACCGCACTTGGATTGATGGTCTATGATGTACTCGCCGGGGTCGAAAGCGAGGATCAACGCGTGATGCTTTCCAAAAAGGAAACCATCAAACAAGAACCCTTACTAAAAGAAGATATACTGGAAGGCTCAGGTCTTTATGCTGAGTATAGAACCGATGACGCCCGCCTTTCGATCGAAGTCATGAAGACTGCTGCTACCTATGGGGCCCATTGCCTCAACTATGTGGAGGTTCGTGATTTCGTCTACACCGACGAACGCGTGAGCGGAGCGCTTTGCCATGATTATCTATCAGGTCAAGACCTCACTCTCAAAGCCAAACAAGTGGTTAGCGCCGCTGGCCCTTGGGTAGATGAATTGCGCGCCAAAAATGATTCGCTAGAAGGCAAGCACTTATTCCTATCAAAAGGAGTTCATATCGTATTGCCTCATCAACGTTTCCCACTACGTCAATCCGTATATTTTGATATGCCAGATGGGCGCATGGTATTTGCCATCCCTCGTGGCAAAATCACTTATGTAGGCACGACCGATACTCAATACTTTGGAGACAAAAACCAGCCTCGTACCAACATTGAGGATGTAGAATACTTACTCAATGGTACCAACTTGATCTTCCCTAATCTAAACCTGAGTCTCGAAGACGTACAGTCGAGCTGGGCCGGACTCCGCCCGCTAATCCATGAGGAAGGAAAATCAGCCTCAGAAATCTCTCGCAAAGATGAAATCTTTGTCTCTCCGACGGAGTTGATTTCCATTGCAGGCGGCAAACTCACCGGCTATCGCAAGATGGCCGAGCGCGTCGTAGACGTAGTGGCCAAACGCCTGGGCAAAATGCATGACTTGAAGTTTAAGAGGTGCTTTACCCAAGAAATCGTAATCAAGGGGGGAGGCTTTGAAAACAGCGCCGCTGTTATTGCATTTACGGAGCAAGTCGCAAAAGAATTAGCTAAATATAAGATAGATCCGTACCAAGCACGCTATTTGGTCCACAACTATGGTCAACAGACCACCCAAATTTTAGAGATTTTTGGCAAAATCGAACAAAAGGATACCGAAGCCTTGGCTTTAGCCGAATTAGAGTTCACCCTCAAAAATGAAATGGTACAT
>JBCAWW010000078.1:0-11546 GCA_038534415.1 Bacteroidota bacterium
CCCACCCGTCACGATGGCTCTTGCAGTTCCATCTTCTTGCCCATAGCAAGATTCATCGGTCGTTACCACTTCGAGATTGAAGCCAGCTTCGCTACCGATTGTGACCGTTGTGCTGATATCACAATTAAACGAATCGCGCATGATCACCTGATAGGTACCCGCAATCAATTCGGTGGCTGTTTGAGTAAACTGTTTGGGAGAGGTGGACCACTCATACCTATAAGGCATGGTGCCTCCACTAAAGTTGGCCGTGGCCGTACCATCGGCCAAATCACAATATTCCTCAGTAGCAGCAGAAGGTTCTATCCTAAGCGGTCTCCGACCTGGCACCGCAAAGCCTTGTCTATCGATACAACTATCAGCATCAATTACAATCACACTATAACCATTCGTTCCGGTACGGACCAAATTAGTGGCGATCAAAGAGCTGTCGCTGGCTTGAATGGGGTTGGTATTCCAGATTACTTCATAAGGAGGAGTACCCACGGTGATGTCCAAGCGGGCGATGCCTTCCCCTAAACCGCAATTATCATTCTGCAATATTTCCACATCAAACTTAGGCCCTGAGGCACTGGTTACTGCTACCAAATCTTCGGCTACACAGCCATTGGCATCTGTCACCCTAACTGTAATCAGGTCTGGTTGGATATTTCTGATGGTATCACCAAAGAGTCCATTGCCCCAAGCGGTGGTATAGGGAGACGTTCCCCCGATGGGAACCACAAACACAGTAGCATCTGCCGTCCGGCAATCAGAAGCCTCTAATAAGCGATAGCCCGTCTCTAAAGAATCTGGTTGAGAAACAAAGAAGTTAAGCCGTACCTCGCAACCGTCGCCATTAGGATCTGTAGCGATAGCCTGATAAAGACCAGCCGATGCATTATTAAAAACTAAACCCGTTGCTTGTAATGCTTGATTGCTATTGACCCAATCCACGGTATAATTACCATTGCCGCCGACACCCGTAAAAATCGCTTCCCCATCATCTCCTTCAAAACAGGAGGGAGGCGTTATGGTCAAAGAGCCACCGAAACCATTATTACGAGACCCAACGGTCAAATCTATCGTATTGCTGCATCCAATTGCATCAGTAACTTCTACCGTATAGCTACCTCCACTCAGATTTGTCGCCGTTGGACCAGTTTGGTTGCCGGCACTTGCAGGCCATTGATATGTCAGAGGCGTGACTCCACCCAATCCAGCAAATACCGTCCCCTGTCCATTGGGTGCTCCACAGGTATCCGGTAAGGTAGTACCTGAAAGCAAAATAGGGTTGGGCTCACTCAAGTTGACCACCACAAAGGTAGAGCAGCCAACTGAATCTATAACCGTGGCTGTATATGTACCTCTCCCGACACCCGTTAGGGTCGTACCACTTTGGGCAGGACTCGTATTCCAGCTGACCGTATTGCTAGGATCCGTTATGATAGTAGCCGTACCATCAGTCCCACCAAAACAAGTAGGATCCGTTTCGCTATCGAGTGAAGCCGTGGGCGACGGGGTATTGATAAGGGTCAGAGTAGTTTCTGCCTCACAGCCCGCATTATCAAGTACTTTGACGGTATAAGTCCCCTGGGTGAGCCCTGTCGCAATACTGTCGTTGAGTGTCGCATCATGGGTCCATTGGTAGGTAAAAGGCGCAGTGCCATCATGGTCTACTGTGATACTACCATTGGCTTGCCCACAATTTTCGTCCGCTACGATTACGGCATTGAGGTTGACACATGTAGGCTTGAATGCAAAGGCTGTAGCAGTCGAGCTTCCCCACAATAAAAGGAATAAAAAGAGTCGGGTAAATGTGGTCATGGGTTAAATAAAGTTTATAGCAATTCAGGGGCTCAACCAAAGGACGCAAAACTAGCCATTTTATTGCAGCAGATAAATGCTAATTCTTCTCTCTGCCTATATTTACAGCATGGAAGCATTGGGTCGTCATCTTTTAGTAGAGTTATATGAATGTAAACCAGAAATCCTCGATGATGTTATTGCCGTCGAACAATTGATGGAGCGGGCTGCCAAAGCGGCGGAGGCAACTATCATCAATCTGACTTTTCATCATTTCTCACCATATGGGGTTTCTGGGGTTATTGTCATCCAGGAAAGTCATTTAGCGATTCATACTTGGCCAGAATCTCGTTATGCTGCCGTTGACCTTTTTACTTGTGGCTCTGATACGCGCCCTTGGGAAGCGTTTAAAGTTCTCAAGGAAGGCCTTAAAGCAAAAAGCAACTCTGCCATCGAGATTCAGAGGGGGGCTACCGCCTTATTGCCGGCTCCGCCGAACGCTCAACTCCCTCCTAATAAACAATCTAGCCCAAGCAATCCCCCTGCCTACAAGCGGGATAGTTGGTTTACCCAAAGAAACGAAGCTTTGGCGCTCTCTCTCAAACACAAAGGCCGGCGTCTGTTGCACACTCAAAGCGAGCTCCAAAAGATTGAGTTGTACGAAAGCATCGCCTATGGCAAGATGTTGGTCTTAGATGGCCAGATTGTCCTTACTGAGCAAGACGAGTATATCTACCATGAAATGATCACCCACCTACCGCTGCAAATACTCCCAGAAGCCCAGGATATACTGGTGATTGGCGGTGGAGATGGGGGCAGTATGCGCGAATTAGCCAAATACCCACAACTCAAATCGGTCCACATGATCGAAATTGATGCGGAAGTGGTAGCCCTCAGCCGCAATCATTTCCCCACTTGGTGGGAATGGGAAAATTTGGACAATTTTAGTTGGGAGGTGGCAGATGCCTTTGAATATGTAAAAACTCAAACCGAAGCTTCCTTTGATATCATCATAGTCGATCTGCCCCAAGTACAGATGGAAGCAGAGGTATTTCGGGCGTTTTACCAACGCTTATATCAAATGCTTAGAGCAAAAGGCCTATTGATCGCGCCGGGACACACCCCACGCTATCAAGGGGAATCGTTCTGCGAAGCAGTAAATATCCTAAAAGGCATCCTAGGCAAAGACCAAGTAAAACCCTATCTGGCGAGTATCCCTACTTATCCGGGCGGGAGTTGGGCGTTCCTCGCAGGGGAAAAAGGCAAAATCGAAAAGCTGAGCCTTGGGCTTGAAATTCCCTTAGGCTTGAAATATTACAACAAAGGGGTGCATCAGGCGAGTTTTGCCTTGCCCAATGATTTGCTTAGCTTACTTTCGAAATAATTTAGGAAGGGAAAGGGGACTATTTGTAGACTCTGATATAGTCAGTGTAGATCGTGGTACTCCCGTCGATTCCCGTAGCGAGATTTCCGGCTCTGTCTCTCAATTCGATTTGGTAGCGAACTTCATCCTCGGTATTACCAGGTAGCGGGAAAACAGCGACGACAGGAATCGTAACGGAAATTTCACCTTGGATGGCTGGCTTACGTGCGTCAGGCGTCAAAAGCATCAAACTATAGCCAATGGTCGCATCTTGGCGGGAAAGCGTGGCGATATCTTCATGACGGGTATCGATTAACAAAAGGTCGTTTTCGGCATTGCTATCGCGTCCTAGGTCTCCATCGCCGTCTTGAAAACGGAATCGGACCACCACCGAGTCCCTAAGGTTGCGGACCTCTTTGGGGGATATATCGAGAAATTCAATTTGTGGTTCTACCGGAAAGACGGGGGCTTGATCACAACCCAAAGCTAGGGTAATGATAGCGGCAAGAAGGAATGGCAATTTGAATTTATTCATGACGAAAGCTTGATCTAATTTACTTTTTTTCTGAATATGAATCAATTAACAATTGACTTCTAAAGAAGTTTTAATGTTAGCATCTTCGTTTGGGATATCAGTTTTAGTACTTTTTTGCGTTGGTAAGAATGTAAGTAAAAACAATTTCTGACTTTGGAATAGAAAGGGGTAATCGTAATTTGCGATCAAATGTTTGGTAAACTTCTACTTGTACTCATCACCTTGACCTTGACGCTGGGCCTTTCTGCTCAGGATACCACGGATAACAGACGCTTTATGTCTACCAATCCGGAGTATCTCGAATGGTTTGCTATCTATGGAGACTCTATAGATGCACGAGACCCCCGTTTTCCACGCATGCAGCCCAATCCTGAATATCTCAAATGGCTCGCCCAAAGAGAACAGGACAGTCTCAACCGGACGACTTTGGCCTCTAGAGCGACTACACCAGCCCAAACGTCGCGTCCCATTGCTGCCAATCCAGAAAGTCAAGCGGATAGCGATGGTTCTGCTCCCAACGAACAACCCAACCGACCACAAAAAGACATTATACTAGGGATCGCATACACTGCCACCGGCTATTATGGCGACCTTAACTTTTCTGAACAAGGAATCTTTCAAAGCAGCTTTGTCAATTTTCAACCCGGCCTTACGGCTACCTTGAGACGTGATGCCGCTCGTCTGATCCTCCCGTCTTTTCATTTAGGCTATGGCCGATTTGTCGCTCAAAATCCCGACTTACAGCCTGTGCCTTATACCATCAATGAACGGGATACCCTCATCATGCCCAACACCTATGCTGAGACGGATATCATTCACGGTGAGTTTATCCTCATGATCAACCCTATCCAGGGCAATGCTCCGTTCAAACCTTATTTGGGAGTGGGACTAGGGGGCTTGGCTTTTTATCCAAAAGCACAGGATGGGATTCTACTCTTCCGTAAATTTTCTACGCGAGCGCCAGAAGAACGTTCGTATGGTACCTTGGCCTTGACCGTTCCGGTTACGGCAGGTATGTATTTCAACCTTAATCGTAAACTGAGTCTGCACCTCGGTTATGTCTACCGTTTGACGACCACTGACTACCTCGACAATATTGGATTACTGGGCCGTCAAGCAGGCAATGACCAACTCCACAGTTTCAAGCTTGGCTTAGATTTCCGCATTTTTGATGCCAGTGTTTACGAAAATTATTAGAAAATAGGGGCTATTATTGAAAACTTGTTATATTTAGCCCAAATCTCGCCTATCCTTTCGTTTTACATTTTTGCCCCGAAAAAGTCTGCTGGCGGCAAATCTATTCCTGCGCCATAAATAATGGAACGTAACGTCAAAAAACTGCAAAAAATCCTCGTCGCTAATAGAGGAGAAATTGCTATTCGAGTACTCAGAGCTGTCTCCGAGTTAAACATTAGCACCGTTGCGATTTACTCTTACGAGGATCGCTATTCTTTACACCGCTATAAAGCCGATGAGGCTTATCAGATTGGTGAGAAACAGGAGCCTTTAAAACCCTATCTCGATATTGACGCCATTATTGCATTAGCCATCGCCAAAAAAGTGGATGCAATTCACCCCGGTTATGGCTTTCTCTCCGAGAACGTTGAGTTTGTACGCAAATGCGAAGAAAACGGGATCATTTTTGTCGGACCTCGCTCCGATGTGATGCTCAAGCTGGGCGACAAAGTACTCGCCAAAAATGTGGCTCGAGAAGTGGAGGTGCCTCTCATCCCTGACAGCAAACAAAAGCTAGAAAACACCGAAGCGGCCCTGAGTGAAGCCGAAAATGTTGGCTATCCCATCATGCTCAAAGCCGCCTCTGGTGGTGGAGGCCGTGGGATGCGAGTGGTTCGTTCAAAAGATGAACTGCCTAAAGCATTTAGAGATGCGCGCGCCGAAGCCCTCAACGCCTTTGGCGATGATACCATCTTCATCGAAAAGTTTATCGATGATCCCAAACATATTGAAATACAGCTACTTGGCGACAATTACGGCAATATCGTCCACCTCTTTGAGCGGGACTGTAGTGTGCAGCGACGCTTCCAAAAAGTAGTGGAGGTAGCCCCCTCTACCCTCCCCCAAGAAACACGTGATAAATTATACGACTATGCCCTTCGCATCGCTCGCCATGTTGGCTATAACAATGCGGGTACGGCAGAATTTCTAGTCGATCGCGAAAGTAATATTTACTTCATCGAAGTCAATCCACGGATTCAGGTGGAGCATACCGTAACTGAGGAGGTTACCGGCATCGATCTAGTGCGAACGCAAATTTTGATAGCAGCGGGTACCGCTTTGGACGACCCGCAGATCTATATCCACTCTCAGGAGGATGTACATTGCAATGGTTTTGCGGTACAATGTCGGATCACCACCGAGGACCCAATCGCGGACTTCAAACCGGATTATGGTCGTTTGGTAGCCTATCGTAATGCAGGTGGATTTGGGATTCGTCTTGACGAAGGCAACTCTTATCCTGGCGTAAGTATTTCGCCTTTTTTTGATTCTATGCTGGTGAAAGTAACGGGCTGGGGTCGTAGCTTAAAAGGAGCAACGCAGCGTGTACACCGAGCTTTAAGAGAGTTTCGGATCAGAGGTGTGAAGACCAATATTGCCTTTTTGATCAATGTGATGAGTCATCCTGAATTTCAGGCAGGAGAATCCACCGTCGGCTTTATCGGTCGCTATCCGGAACTCATGCAGAGTAAGCCTTGGCTCGATCGAGGGACCAAAACGATCCGCTATCTAGCCAATGTACGCGTCAACGGCAATCCAAACGTGCGGCTATTTGACAAGGACAAAAAGTTTCGTACCCCAGTGGTACCAAGCTTTGATGCCAGTCAGCCTTATCCAAAAGGCAGCAAAGACCGACTAAAAGAAATGGGACGAGAGGCCTTCCTCAAGGACCTCAAAGCCCGCAAAGAAATACAGTTTACCGATACCACCTTTAGAGATGCGCATCAATCGCTATTAGCGACACGGATGCGGACCACAGATATGCTGGCCGTAGCCGAAAGCTTTGCAAAAACGCATCCGGAGGTCTTTTCGATGGAAGTATGGGGGGGCGCTACCTTTGATGTTTGTATGCGCTTCTTGTACGAAGATCCTTGGAAACGTCTGCAACAATTCCGGGAGAAGGTGCCCAATATCCTCCTGCAAATGCTCCTTAGGGGCTCAAATGGCGTTGGATATACAGCCTACCCAGATAACCTCATCCAGGAATTTATCGTCAAGTCGGCTGAAACAGGTATCGATGTATTCCGCATCTTCGACTCGCTCAACTGGATCGATAATATGGAAGTCAGTATCCGCACAGTACGCGAGCGGACTGAATCCATAGCAGAGGCTTGTATTGGCTATACAGGGGACATCTCGGACCCAAGCCGTAGCAAGTACGATTTGCAGTACTATCTCGATTTAGCCCGCAAACTAGAAGACGCTGGGGCGCATATGTTGGCGATAAAGGATATGGCGGGTCTATTAAAGCCGCTCGCCGCGGAACGCTTAGTCACAGCCCTCAAAGAGGCGGTCGATATTCCGATTCATTTGCATACCCACGATACCTCTTCTAATCAGGCTACGACCTACCTCAAAGCCATAGAAGCAGGTGTAGATGTGGTTGATGTCGCCATCGGCGCGATGTCAGGCTTGACTTCTCAGCCAAACTTCAATTCGGTCGTAGCCCTACTCAAAGGCCATGAGCGTGAGTTGCCAGTGGACCTCAATACCTTGGATAACTTTTCTAATTATTGGGAGGTGGTCCGGACTTGGTACTATCCCTTTGAGTCGGAGTTGCGTTCTGGAACAGCAGAAGTCTATAAGCATGAGATCCCGGGCGGGCAATACTCAAACCTATTGCCGCAAGCACGCTCATTGGGTCTAGAAGATAAGTTTGAGCTCATCAAGCAAAACTACGCCACTGTCAATCAGATGTTTGGCGACATCGTCAAGGTTACGCCTTCTTCTAAAGTAGTGGGCGACATGGCTCTCTTCATGACCGCCAATGGCTGGACAGAGGAGGACATCATGACCAAAGGAGATACCATCGACTTCCCAGATTCGGTCAAGGCCTTCTTTAGAGGCGAACTAGGGCAGCCACATGGCGGCTTCCCACAAAAGCTGCAATCCTTAGTCCTCAAGGGCGAAGAAGCATACACAGAGCGTGCTAATGCTTATATGGATCCAGTAGATTTTGAACCTGAGTTCGAGGCCTTTAAAAAGGAGTTTACTGATCCGAGAATGACTTTCTTGGACTTTCTCTCCTATAAGCTTTATCCGCGAGTATTTGCAGATTACTATGAGCATTTACAGCAATATGACGAGGTAGGCAAGCTGCCGACTTTGGCCTTTTTCTATCCCTTGCAGGCGAACGAGGAAATCACCGTTACCATCGAAGCAGGTAAGACGCTATTGATTCAGTTTCTCTATATGTCTGAGCCCAATGAGGATGGTCAGCGCTTAGTTTTCTTCAAACTCAACGGCCGTACTCGCTCAGTAGAGATTCGTGACAACAATGTGGTTGTGAACAAGGTGGCCCATCGCAAAGCGATCAGTGATAAAGAAATCGGCAGTCCGCTACAAGGTCGTTTGACCAAAGTATTTGTAGCCGCTGGCGACGAAATCGAGAAGAATCAACCTCTCTTTGTTATCGAAGCCATGAAGATGGAATCGACCATTACCGCCAGCCAAGGTGGCCGCGTGAAAAGCGTTCCGCTCGGCGAAGGGGAAATGGTAGAGCAAGACGATCTTGTAGTAGAGCTAGAATAAGCGTTCTGCGAAGCGGTGAAAATAGAACATCTCCCCTGCGCACTGCCTACGCTTCCCCTCTTGAAAGAGGGGAGTTATAAATTGAGGTCCCCACTTTCAAGCCTAGGGCTCTAACATAAGTATTTTAACGGATGGAATTTTTGAAAATGTCATCCCGGAAATTGCTTGGAGCGGCGCGGAAAGCGGTTATCCGGGATCTCTACAGCTTCCCGATCATTCCCTAAGATCCCGGATAATCCGCCTACACCTTGTTTCGGCGCATTTCCGGAATGACATGATAAGCTATTGTAAATCAAATACTTAAACCCATGCATTTCAAAGTGTTCCACTTTGTGTAGGAGATATGTTAGAGCCGTAGACTTTCAATTGGGAAAGCCAAGCGATTGAAAAGGAGCTCGGCAGGGGGATATCAGAGAGAAACGTTCTGCGAAGCAGAGAAATAAAAAAAGGCTGGCAGAGATAATACTCCGTCAGCCTTTTAGAATTAGTACCTAACTCTTATGTCAAAGTGAGGGGTAGATCGCGTAAACGCTCACCTGTCAACCTAAAAACGGCATTGGCAATGGCCGCTCCAATTGGTCCCATAGGTGGCTCACCTACCGCTCCGGGGGATTCCCCATTTTCTAAGATGATTACATCTATCTCCTTGGGTACGTCCTTGATCAAAGCCATTTTGTAAGAACCGTAGATGGTGGGACTAAGCACGCCGTCCTTAACGGTCATTTTTTCAAACATCGCACCACTCAAGCCCATGATGATCCCACCTTCCGCTTGGGCACGAATTTGATCGGGATTGACTGCAAAGCCCGGATCAATCGCACAGGTAATTTTGTGGACTTTGATTTTCTTATTTTCAACGGAAATCTCCACTACATGCGCACAAGGGGTATTGGCATCGGTAGAAGCCGCAAAGCCCATGGCACGACCATTTTTGACTTCATCACTATAGCCTCCCTGGTCGGCAGCGGCTTTGATGACCGCTTTGAGGCGTTTGCCAGCATCATCATCACTGATGTGCGCGAGTCTAAAGGCGATTGGATCTTGCTCTAATTGGATAGCGAGCTCGTCCATAAAACTCTCGATCGCGAATGTGTTGGCTAGCAAACCCAGGCTCCGCCAAAAGCTAGTGGCAAAAGGTAATTTTACCCGCCAAGAAGTAGCGCCATAATTTGCAATGCCACTGTATTGGATCATACCACCGCGCCAAGCACCTACATCTGCACCAAGCACTTTTTGCAGGATCTCTGGCGTCAGGGCCGAACCAAACATCACATCTCCGCTGGAGACATCGTGGTAAATCGCTTCAATCTTACCCGCCTCTGTCAATTTTGCTCTCAAAACATGATGCGTGGGGGGCCTAAAAGTATCGTTTTGAAATTCCTCCTTACGGTTGAAAAAGCATTTGACGGGCTTACCAACAGCCTTTGAAAGCAGGGCTGCCTGAATAGCGTTAGGGGTATGCAGTCTACGACCAAAGCCTCCACCCAAGTAGGTGGGCTTGATATTTACATCTTCATTTTTGAGTCCCAATCTCGCTGCGATTTCATCTCTGGAGATTTTGACTACTTGAGTAGACATCATGATAGTAGCCTTATCGCCTTCGACAAAGGCTACGGCTCCATTGGGTTCAATCTGAGCATGAGCTCCAATAGGACTGGTAAATTCAGCTCTAATAACGCCTTCCTCCTCTTCACCGAGGAACTTCTTAGGCTTGCCTTCTCGCTGAATTTGGATGGGTTTGCCCTCACCGACTTTGATCATGTCTTCGATATCGGAGAGCTGCCAATTTCTTTCGGTCTTCCAAGTAACCTTGATGGCATCTTTGGCATTTTCAGCCTGCATGCGGGTCTTGGCGACCACTCCTACAAAATCTTGCTCTTTGACGACTTTGACGACTCCGGGCATGCCTTCTGCGGCTGAGGTATCAGCGCTGACAAAGGTCGCACCAATGCTAGAAGGACGAACCACCGCCCCAAAAAGCATATCTGGCATACTCGCATCCATCCCAAACATTGGGGTGCCGATGACTTTGTCTTTGAGGTCAATCCGTGGGATAGGCTTGCCGACAAATTTGTAATCCTTTACATCCTTTAGGGGAGGCGTATCGGGGACTTTCCACTCAGATACCTGGGCGACTACTTCGCCATAGGTCATACTTTTGCCATTGCCGGAGATAGTACCATCATTGATAGACAAGGAGCTTGCCGCGACACCCATTAGGGTAGCAGCTTCCGCTTTGATCATTTCTCGCATCGTAGCGGCCATCTCACGCAACGGCATCCAAAGTCCTGAGATAGAATTACTGCCTCCCGTACTGACCCCATCGAGATTGCCTGAGGCAGAAGCTGCATGTACCACTTTGATACGTTTGACATCTACTTCAAATTCGTCTGCGGCAATTTGGGCCAGACCAGTAAAGGTCCCTTGCCCCATTTCGACCTTAGAGCTATGCAGGATGACTTGGTTTTCAGCCGTGACTTCAAACCAGAGCTTGGGGTTGGTATCTCCCTGATAGCCAGGCTCTATTGTATTGAGGGTTCCGGCCATGAAGCGCCTAAAGGGCCCTCCACCTATAAATCCAGTACCGATGATCACTCCCACACCAATGGCAGAGCGCACGAGGAATTTACGGCGGGAAAAACCTTTCTTTTTGGTAGTTTCTTTTTCGCTCATCTTAGTGTTTTCTAGGAGTTTGTAGCTTTGATTTCGGCGGCACGATGGATCGCTTTACGCATCCGATAGTAGGTAGCGCAGCGACATACATTGATGATATTTTTGTCGATATCCTCATCAGTAGGATTGGGATTTTTTTCGAGTAGCGCGGCGGTTGCCATCATAAAGCCGGGTTGGCAGTAGCCGCATTGCGGAACGATTTCCTCCATCCAGGCTTGCTGTACGGGATGAAGGTTTTCCCCATCAGATAGGCCTTCGATGGTGGTAACGCTTTTGCCTTCGGCAAAACGCGCAGCATAAGAACAGGAGCGAATTGCGACTCCATCAACGTGGATCGTACAAGCACCGCAAGCGGCTTTACCGCAGCCATACTTAGTACCTTTCATATCTAGCACATCTCTAATCACCCAAAGGAGTGGCGTG